>JADFRJ010000125.1 GCA_022561355.1 Chloroflexota bacterium
ACAGCGACGTTCCCTACGCCTACTACCTGAAGGGGCTCAGTTACTACGAACAGATTTCCGATGTCGCCCGCGACCAGGGAATGACGGAACTGGCGTTGTCCACCCTGGATGAACTGCTCAAACGGTTTCCGAACAGCAAATACGCGCGCGACGCCAAGTTGAAGATTGACCTGACCCGGGACCACCTGGCGGGGAAGGAAATGGAAATCGGCCGCTATTACCATAACCAGGGGCATTACCTGGCGGCGATCAACCGTTTCAGGAACGTGATCGAAAGTTTCCAGACCACGACCCATGTCCCAGAGGCCCTGCACCGGCTGACAGAGGCCTATCTGGCGCTGGGGATCAAGGAAGAGGCGCGCAAGACCGCGGCCGTCCTGGGCTATAATTTCCCCGGCAGCGAATGGTATATCGATTCCTACGAGATGATGGAAGGCAAGAAAATACGGCCGGAGACGAAAAAGAAACCCTGGTACAAGCTCTGGTAAGGGAATGCTGACGACACTCTCGATCCGTGACGTCGTTCTTATCGACCGTCTCGATCTTTCCTTTCATTCGGGTTTAAGCGTGCTGACCGGTGAAACCGGGGCCGGAAAATCCATCCTTCTGGATTCGCTGAGCCTGGCGCTGGGCATGCGGGCCGAGGCCCGGCTGGTCCGCCACGGCGCCGACCGGGCATCGGTGTCCGCGGCCTTCGACGTGCCCCCGGGCCATCCGGTCCAGGGGGTGCTGGAAGACTTAGGGATCACCGGGGGAATCACCGGGGGAATCGCCGGGGATGACGGCTTGGTGCTGCGCCGGGTGCTTGGCAAGGACGGCCGTTCCAAGGCCTTCGTCAACGACCAGCCTGTCAGCGTCCAATTGCTGAAGAAACTGGGCGAAAGCCTTGTCGAAATCCATGGACAGTTCGAAAACCAACGGCTGCTGAACGAAGCCGCCCACCGGGGGCTTTTGGATTCCTACGGCGGATTGAGGGCCGATTTGGAAAAAACCGGTGCCGCCCATGCCGGGTGGCGAAGCGCCACCGAGGCCAGAATCCGGGCCGAGGCGGATATGGAAGCGGCCAGCCGCGACCGGGATTACCTGACCCATGCCCTGGAGGAACTGACCCGGTTGAACCCGAAACCCGGAGAGGAATCCGAACTGGCCCGCAAGCGGACCTTGATGATGAACGCCGAACAACTGGTCGAGGCCATGAACGCCGCGGCCAAGGAAATCCAGGGCGATGGCGGCGTCCTTTCCGGCCTTGAAGGGGCGATCCGCCACCTGGAAAAGGGGCGCGTGGTGATCTTCGCGGCTGGCACGGGGAACCCGTACATGACCACCGATACCGCTGCCGCTCTCCGGGCGATCGAGATTGGGGCGGACGTGCTGCTGATGGCGAAACACGGCGTGGACGGCATCTACGACGCGGACCCGAACGAGCACCCTGACGCGCAGCGCTTCCAGACGCTAAGCTATATGGAGGCGATCAGCCGACGATTGGACGTAATGGACAGCACAGCTCTCTCGCTCTGCATGGAAAATGAGCTGCCGATCATTGTATTCGATATCGATGCCGAAGATGGCATCGTGAAGGCCGTGCGCGGCGAACAGACCGGTACGTATGTCTGTAGCGCCGAAACCGTAATGGCAGGAGTCTGACGATGGCCGGCGACTCGATGATCGATGAGACGCTGAAGGACGCGGACGAGCGCATGGGCAAGGCGGTCGACGCACTGAGCAGAGACCTCGCGACTCTTCGCACCGGCCGTGCCAGTCCGAGTCTCGTCGAGCAGCTGCGCGTCGACTACTACGGCACACCGACTCCCCTCCAGCAACTCGCGAGCGTGGGCGTGCCGGACGCGCGATTGCTGACGATTCAGCCGTACGACAAAGGTTCGCTCGAAGCGATCGAAAAGGCGATCCAGAAGTCCGACCTTGGCCTCAACCCCACCAACGACGGCAACATCATTCGCCTCGCCATCCCGCAACTGACCGAGGACCGGCGCAAGGATATGGTGAAGGTCGTACATAAGAAGGTTGAAGACGGCCGCGTATCGATCCGCAACATACGCCGCGACGCGCATGAGATGCTCCGGGAACTGCATCGCGAGAAGGAGATCTCGGAGGACGAAGAGCGAGGCGCGCAAGACAAGCTCCAAAAGATCACCGATCGCCTCGTAGAGCAGGCGGGAGCGGTCGGCACGGAGAAGGAGCGGGAGCTGATGGAGGTCTAGGACCGGCGATGGTTGTGGCACCCGTCCCTCAAGATAGACAGCTTGTCGAGTTGGCCAAGCGACCCCAGCACGTCGCCATCATTATGGATGGCAACGGGCGTTGGGCTCAGCAGAATAGCGTCTCGCGCCAGGCCGGGCACCGCGCCGGCGCTGAGAATATCCGGCGCGTGATCGAGACGTTGGCGCTGTATGAGGTGCCGGTGCTCACGCTCTTCGCCTTCTCGACGGAGAACTGGGTCCGGCCCCGGCGAGAGGTGAACGCGCTGATCAGGCTGATCGGGCACTTCATCGACCGCGAGTTGAAGCAGCTCCACGAGAATGGCGTGCGCCTCCACCACATGGGCAGCCTGGACCCGCTTTCGTCTGACCTGCGGCGTCGCGTCGAAGAGGCGATGGAGCTGACGAAGGACAACGACCGCATCACGGTCAACGTGGCGTTCAACTACGGCGGCCGCATGGAGATCCTGGAGGCCGTTCGCCATATCATCGAAGACGGCGTGCCCGCGGACCGCATCGATGAAGAGCTGTTCGCCACCTACTTGGAGACCGATGGCTTACCTGACGCCGACCTCGTGATCCGGACAGCAGGCGAGCAGAGGCTATCGAACTTCCTGCTCTGGCAGACGGCGTACGCCGAGTACTACACCACGCCCGTCTACTGGCCGGACTTCAACGTCGATGAAATCGAGCGGGCGCTGATCGAGTTCAGCCACCGCCAGCGACGCTTCGGCGGCGTGGGCGAGGACCAGGCGAAACGGCCTCCCGGGCCCAAACACACCGGCTAGTCTTCCCATCCATGCTCGCTCAGAGAGTCGCGAGCGCCGCTGTTGGCCTGCCGCTCGTTGTCCTGTTGATCTGGGCCGGCGGCCCTTGGTACGCGGGCGCGGTGTGCCTGATCATCCTGATCGCCGCCTATGAGTTCCAGGCGCCGCAGCTCGGGCCGTGGTCGCCGCTCGCTGTCTTCATCGCCGGCCTCGCCGCCGCGATCGCGGCGGGCGCATTCGTCGGAACGGACTGGGTACTCTGGTTCATGATCGCCGGGGCGATCCTGCCGCTGGTGTGGGTGACGCTGCGGGGCGATCCGAAGAGCGCGCTGCCGGACTACACACACGCCGTGGGCGGCATCATCTACGTTGGCCTGCTCGGCGCGCATCTGGTGCTGCTCCGCGAGCTGGATGACGGCCGCGATTGGGTCTACCTGGCGGTCTTCAGCACGTTCGCCGTCGATACCTTCGCCTACGCGACAGGAAGAGCGATTGGCCGCCGCAAGCTGGCGCCGGCGATCAGCCCGGGAAAGACCGTGGAGGGCACGATTGGCGGGATGGCGGGTGGGTTCGCGATGGTGATGCTCGCCAACTACTTCTTAGGGATGAGGCTTGAGGCGGCGCTGATCGTTCCGCTGGCGCTGCTCTTGCCGCTGGCCGCCGTGATGGGCGATCTGACCGAATCGATGGTGAAGCGTGGCATGGACATTAAGGATGCAGGGAAGATCCTTCCGGGCCACGGCGGCTTGCTGGATCGCATGGATAGCATTCTCTTCACGATACCCGTTGTATACTACTTCTTGATCTGGGTCGTGCCGTAGGCGGCGCGGACTCTGACGAACCCGTATGAAAACCAAACGGATTGTCATCCTCGGCTCCACCGGCTCGATCGGCCGGCAGACGCTTGACGTGGTGCGCGAACACCGCGAACGCTTCGAGGTGGTCGGCTTGGCCGCGGGCCGCAACGCGACGTTGCTGGAGGAGCAGGCGCGCGAGTTCAAGCCGCGCATGGTCTGGGCCGAGCGCGAGGAGTCGCGCGCCGCGCTGGAGTCGGCGGCGGGCACGGGAGCGCGCTGGACGCCGCTGGACGAGCAAGCCGCGCATGCCAACACGGACCTGGTCGTCGTCGGCACGGTGGGCCACGCTGGTCTGACGCCGACGCTGGCGGCGCTGCGGGCGGGTAAATCGGTCGTGCTTGCGAACAAAGAGGTGTTGGTGATGGCGGGTGCGCTGGTGATGCGGGCCGCCAAGCAGGGCGGGGGAGAGCTGCTACCCGTTGACAGCGAGCACAGCGCCATCTGGCAGTGCCTCTGGGGCGAGGAGCATTCGTCGATCAGGCGGATCATCCTCACGGCATCCGGCGGCGCGTTTCGCGATTATACGCCGGAGCAGCTCGAGAACGTGACGCCAGAGGAGGCGCTTGACCACCCGACGTGGCAGATGGGGCGCAAGATCACGGTCGATTGCGCGACGCTGATGAACAAAGGGTTCGAGGCGATCGAGACGCGCTGGCTCTTCGACGTGCCGCTGGACCGCGTGGAGATCGTGATGCACCGGGAGAGCATCGTCCATTCGCTGGTGGAGTTCGTGGATGGCTCGGTGAAGGCGCAGCTTGGCGAGCCGGATATGCGGCTGCCGATCCAGATCGCGCTCACCTATCCCGAGCGCGTGGCAGGAAACAACGTCAAGCCGCTCGATCTGGCCCGCCTGGGAGAGCTGCATTTCGAGCCGCCACAGATGCGGCGCTTCCCCGCGCTTGGGCTCGCGCTCAAGGCCGGGCTGCAGGGCGGGACGTATCCCGCGGCGCTGGCGGCCGCTGACGAGGCCGCCGTCGGACACTTCTTGGCAGGGCAGCTGAAGTTCTCGGATATCGCCGTGGTGGTTGAGGAGGCCCTCACGGCGCATCGCAGCGCGGCCGATACCGAGTTAGGGGCTATTCTTGAAGCCGACGCCTGGGCGCGCGCCTTCGCGGACGAATGGGTGCGGGCAAAGGGCTGACCTACGGGTCAGCATAGCCCTCGCCTTACGGGCGAGGGCTTGCCGAACAGGTAAGCTTCGTATCGTCTGATGAGCGCTATGCGTTACCATAACTAAGAGCCAACTATGACCGTTCTGTTCCAATCGATCCTTCCGTTCCTGGCCATCATCGTGCTCCTGATTGTGATCCACGAGTTGGGCCACTACATCACGGCGAAGCTCTTCGGCGTGAAGGTGCTGGAAGCCGGGATTGGCTATCCGCCGCGCATCTGGGGCTTCAAGCGCGGCGACACGGAGTACACGATCAACGCGATCCCGCTGGGCGGCTTCGTCCGCATGCTGGGCGAAGAGGACCCCGGCGACCCGCGCAGCCTCGCCGCCAAGCCGCGCTGGATCAGGCTGGTCGTGCTGGGCTCCGGCGCAGCGATGAACGTCTTGCTGGCGATCGCGCTGTTCGCGCTGGCCGTCAGCATCCCGCGCACCGTCGATGAGAGCCGCGCGCGCATCGCCGAAGTTGTGCCGGGCAGCCCGGCCGAAGAGGCGGGCCTGCAGGTGGGCGACGTGATCTTTGAAGTCGATGGCCACGACGTCCAGAACATCGGCGAGTTGAGCTATCGGATCAGGCTGAACCTGGGGGAGACGGTGGACGTGCGCGTGCGCCGCGAGGGCGGTGATGGCGCCGAGTTCATCACCGTGCCGGTGTTCTCGCGCTGGGCGACCGACACCTATATCGATGCGGATGGCGTCGAGCGTCCCCAAGGTCCGACGGGCATCACGATCAGTCCCGCTTTCGGGTCGATCCGGACGCTGACGTTGGACGAGCAGGAGGAGATACGGCTCCTGATCCTGGAGGACGCCGGCCTCTCAGCTACCGATGAGCTGCCTCCTGGCGAGGTTGTGCCCACGACGCAGCTGGTGCCGTTCAGCGGTACTCAGTGGGAGCCGCCGTGGGAGGCGATCCCCACCGGCGTCGCCCGGTCATACGAATCGATCATCCTGGCCCGCAACGAGATCGAGTCGCGCATTCGCGGTGGCATCTCCGGCGGCGGCGGTGGGTTTCAGGTAACGGGCCCGGTTGGCATCGCCCAGCTTACGGGCGAGGTGGTCGATGTAGCGGGCTGGAAGTCGCTGATTGAGTTCGCCGCGCTGATCAGCATGAACCTGGCCGTGCTGAACATCCTGCCGCTCCCGATGCTGGACGGCGGCCGCATCGTCTTCGTGCTGATCGAGTACGCCCGCAGGGGCAAGCGCATTGCTCCGCAGAAAGAGGCGATCGTCCACCTGGTGGGTCTCGTCGCCATGCTCACGTTCGCGGTGATCATCACCTACTTCGACATCCTGCGCATCATCGCCGGCGACGGCATTATTCGCTAGATTAAGGCAGCGGCTGCGGTGATACGAGCGTTTGTCAAACCCAGAACCTGGCTCCTCGGTGCGCTCTGTGTCGTAGTTGTTCTTGGGTTCTTTTTCGGCCTACTCACGCTCGCCGGCGGCGGCATCTTCGTTGTGGCGATGATACTTCCTTTGTGGGCGGGGCTCCTCTATTACTCCCGGCGGACCAGCCTGATGAGGTGGCTGGTGGCCACGCCAATCGTCATCTACTCGCTGCTCATGGCTGTTGGGCTGGTCATACAAGGTTTCTGATCTCTAGGCTTTTCCCCAACCCTGCACTTTGCCGAGCGGTTGGTAGTTGATTGCGCTCGCCCTCTCCCCCGGCCCAGCTCTCCCTCACCCTGGCTGACCGAAGGTCAGCTGACCCCTCTCCCTCTGAGGGAGAGGGGGCGCTAGGGACAAATGCCGGAAGAACGCGAAGCGTTCTTCAAGCCGATCCTCAGATCGGCCTGTCACTCTGAGCGTGAGCGAAGAGTCTGATCGGAAGCCTCCGAGCCTCTCAGCGTGACGGATGCCGGTAGGGGCAGGTCTCAGACCTGCCCCTACGACGTATCCTTGCGGGGATCACCTAGTCCTTGCTACGGCTTCGCGCATGGATCCGACGCAATCGGACAGAAGTGCAGGATCACGCCC
>JADFRJ010000126.1 GCA_022561355.1 Chloroflexota bacterium
CGGCGTTCTCCGTGCTCCAGCCAAGCAGCGCTTGCGTTGATGTCTCGCCCTCCGGCAGCTCCGGAATGTCGAATTGCTTCATCAGGCCCGCGGTAAACTCCCGGTGCTCCTCCGAGATCATCTCCTGTAGCTTTTCTTCCTCGAAGCCTTCGTAGGACATCGGCATGACGACGTCCACGCCGTACGGCTTGCCGTCGACGTGTTCGTCGATCCACTTCAGCTCGATCTCGAGCTGCTCCGGCGAAAATGCGACGGCGCCGAGGACGCCCATGCCGCCCGCCTTGCTGACCGCCGCTACGACGTCCCGGCAATGGCTGAACGCGAAGATCGGAAACTCGAGCCCGAACATGTCACAAATGCGTGTCTTCATGGCGCTAGACCTTCTCCGGCGTGAATTCGACCGGGATGTGCTTGACACCGTTGATGAAGTACGAGCGCAGCAGCGATACGTCGCCTGCCAACCGTATGTCCGGCAGCCGTTTTACGACCTCTTCGAACATGAGGCGAATTTCGAGCCGCGCAAGGCTGGCGCCAAGACAGAAGTGAGGACCGCCTGCGCCGAGCGCGACGTGCGCGTTCGGCTCGCGGCCGACATCGAACTTGTTTGGATCCTCGAAGGCCTCTGGGTCGCGGTTGGCCGACCCGTACCAGAGCGTGACCTTGTCACCCTCCTTGATCTTCTGGCCGTGGATCTCGGTGTCTTGGGACGCTGTGCGCCGGAAGTACATGATGGGTGAGACCCAGCGCAACATCTCCTCGACGGCGGTTGACATCAGAGACGAGTCGTCCTTGAGCCGCTGCCACTGATCTGGATTCTCGAAGAAGGCGAGCATACCTCCCCCGATGAGGTTGCGGGTCGTCTCGTTGCCCGCGACGGCCAGCAGGAGGAAGAACATATTGAGCTCCATGTCCTCCAGCTTCTCGCCATCGACCTCGGCGTTCAATAACACTGTGAGCAGGTCGTCCTTCGGGTCCTCGCGCTTGTCGGCGGTGAGCTTGCTACAGTATGCGAAGATCTCCGCAGCCGCCTTCGTTGCCACATCCATAGTGGGGGAGTACTCTGGGTCGCCGACGGCGATCATCTGGTTGCTCCACTGGAAGATCTGGTGCCGGTCCTCCTGCGGGATGCCGATCAGTTCGGCGATCACCTGAAGGGGCAGCTCGACGGCGACGTCGGTGACGAAATCGCATTCGCCTTTCTTGACTACGTTGTCGATGATGGCGGCTGCGATATCGCGGACGTGCGGTTCCATGCGCCGGATCATCTTTGGCGTGAAGCCCGTGCTGACGAGATTGCGCAGACCGCTGTGCTTTGGCGGGTCCATGTTCACCAGCATTAGTTCCGAACCACCCACCGAGTCATCGATGAACACGCCGTGGCCAGACAGGTAGGACTCGTGGTCCAACGAAGTCTCCACTACGTCGTCGTATCTAGTAATCACCCAGAATCCAGTGCCGTCATCCTGAGGGTTCCAGTACACCGGTTCGTTCTCGCGGAGTTCTTTGAAGATGTCGAACGGCGGACCACCTTCAAAGGTGTCCGGGTTGTAGAAGTCGACCTTGGCTTGCTGGACCATGTTGTTACCTCCTGGTTCGGGGCTCTGTGTCTAGTAGGACTTCGGCAGTCCCAGGTCCCATTCTGATACGTAGTTCAGGATCATCTCGCGGCTGACGGGCGCGGTCTTAAACAGCCGGGCGCCGCTCCACTGGTTGATGAGGCCGGTCTCTTCGACGAAGCCGAGGCCGCCGTGGGTCTCGATCGCGTGGTCGACAGCCTTGATCGCGAGATCGGCGGCGAGGAATTTCGCCATGTTCGCGTACGATCCCACCTTGAGTGGGTCCATACCACAGTCGAACGCCCAGGCGGCGCGCTGGGTCATCAGGCGCGCCGCGTCGAGGTCGATCTTCACTTCCGCGAGCGGGTGCGCGATCGACTGATAGGCGCCGATCGGCGTGTCCTTGAAGACCCTGCGTTGGTTGGCGTACGCGACGGCCTTGTCCAGCGCCGATTGCGCCATGCCCGTGCAGATCGCGGCTGCCAGGATGCGCTCAGGGTTGAGGGAGTTGAAGAGGGCCATCACACCGTTGTCCTCTTCGCCCAGCAGGTTCTCCGCGGGGACGTGCAGATCGTCGAAGAAGATCTGGAATTGCTTCAGCTCGTCGCTCAGCGGGATCGAGATCGGCGTCATCTCGATCCCGGGCGATTTCGTGTCGACGACGAAGAGCGAAAGCCCGTGCGACTTACCCTTGCCCTGTTCTTTCAACTCGTCGAACGTTGTCGTCCGGGCCACCAGCAGCATCTGGTCCGTGACGTCTGCCCCGGAGATAAACGTCTTCTGGCCGTTGATGACGTAGGTGTCGCCGTCGCGTTTGGCGTGCGTCTCGATCTGGAACGTGTTGGTCCCGGCGTTGGGCTCCGTCACGGCGAAGCAGAACTTAGTGGAGCCGTTCGCGATGCCGGGTAAGTAGCGCTGCTTCTGCTCTTCATTGCCATTCCTGACGATGCAGCAGGTGTCCATGGCGATCGTGAGCAGCAATCCAGGAGAGAAGCCGCGCGTGCAGACCGTCTCGAAGCCAAGCATCAGCGCCAGCAGCCCCATGTTGTTGCCGCCGTACTCTTCCGGCACCAGCGCGCCGGTCAGGCCAACCTTCGCGTACTCCTGCCAAAGCTCCTCAGGGAAGCCATCGCCGTCTTTGGCCATCTGCCGGAACTCCGCCTTGCGCGACTCGAACTTGTCGAGCATCTGCCCAACCGACGTCTGGACGAGCTTGTGCTCGTCGGACAGCGTGAAATCTAGGCTCATAGGATCAATGCCCCTTGAACTGCGGTGTTCGCTTCTCTTTGAAGGCCTTTGGCCCCTCGCGGGCGTCCTTGCTCGCGAAGACGGGTGTGCCGTGTTGCATCTCGATGGCGAGCGCCTCCTTCTCAGGCAGGAACTCGGTCTCCTGGACAGACTGCTTCACCTTGCGGACGGCCAGCGGCCCGTTGGCCGCGACGCGCTCCGCGATCTCCCGTGCTTTCGCTAACGCCTCGCCTTCCGGCACGACGCGGCCGATCAGGCCGAAGCTGAGCGCTTCGGCCGCTGGATAGTGGTCGCCTGTGAGCAGCATCTCCATCGCTTTCGTGTACGGGATCTGGCGGCGCAGCCGCACGGTCGAGCCACCGAGGGGGAAGAGGCCCCAGCGTACTTCAGAGATGCCCAGCATGGCCCCTTCAGCCGCGACGCGGATATCGGTTGACATGAGGAGTTCGATCCCGCCCGCGATGCAAGACCCCTCGATCGCGGCGATCAGCGGCTTGTTGAGCCGGTAGTCGCGCAGCAGACCTTTGAAGATGACGCCGGCGTCGTCCCGGCAGCGCTGCTCAAACTCGTTCTCGGGCGGCAGCCCCTGGATCGAGCGCGACACCAGCTGATCGAGGTCAGCGCCCGCGCAAAAGTCGCCGCCCTGGCCGGTCAGGATCACGGCGCGCACGTCGTCGTCGCCGTTGATCTCCTCCCAGGCGTCCGCAAAGCGGCAGAGCATCTCTGGGTCGATCGCGTTCTTCGCCTCCGGCCGGTTCATCGTCAGCGTGACGATGTGGCCGTCGCGCTCGGTAAGCAGCGCGGGCTCGCTCATGAGGCGCCTCCGGTCGCGCCGGCCGTCTCGCCCAGCGCGACGGCCTTCGCCCACTTGTAGTTTGGCTTGCCGCTCGGCTGCCGTTGGATCTGATCGACAAGGTGCAGCTCGCGCGGCACCTTGTAGCCCGCGACGTGCGTTCGGCAGTGCTCGACCAGACCTTCCAACGTTGGCGTCGTTCCCTCGCGCGGGGCGACGACGGCTGCTACGCGCTCTCCGAATCGCTCGTCCGGCACGCCAACGACGATCGCGTCGAAGACCTCCGCGTGGGAGCGCAGCGCCGCCTCCACCTCTTCCGGGAAGACCTTCTCGCCGCCGGTGTTGATGCAGTTGGAGCCGCGACCCAATAGCGTGATCGTGCCGTCGGCCTCGATCGTCGCCATGTCGCCGGCGACGACCCAGCGTGTGCCGTCGGCCTCGATGAACACTTCGGCCGTCTTCTTTGCGTCCTTGTAATAGCCGAGGGGGAGCCGCCCCTTGCGCGCCAGCATGCCGATCTTTCCGGTGCCCGGCGGCAATGGTTTCATGTTCTCATCCAGAACGGCGCTCGTTCCGTCGTTGCTAAACCGCGGGCCGGCCTGGCCCTTCGTGGCTTCGACGCCCCGGCCTTGGTTGCCGCCCTCGGACCCGCCGAAGCTGTCCATCAGCATGATGTTGGGAAGATGCTCCCTGAGCTGTGCCTTGACGCCTTCAGAGTACGTTGCGCCGCCCGAGCCGATCACGATGAGCGACGACGTGTCGTACGACGCGCCCGGCTTCGCCAGCGCGTCCGCGAGCGGCCTCCCCATCGCGTCGCCGACGATGGCCATCGATTGCACCTTCTCCTTCTCGACGAGCCCCCAGATCTTTTCCGCGTCGAACCCGGTGCCCGTCGTGAGGACGACCTTACCGCCGCTGAAGAGGTAGATCATGGCGGCCCACTGTGCCGCGCCGTGCATGAGCGGGGCGGCGGGCAGCGCCGTGAATACTTGGCCGGCGGCCGCGTTCTCGCCGACCTGCTCGGGCCGCTCCGGCGGCGCGCCATACGGGTTGCCGCCCATCAGCGCGGCGAAGAACAGGTCTTCGTGACGCCACATCACGCCCTTAGGCATGCCTGTGGTGCCACCTGTGTAGAGGATGTAGATGTCGTCCGCGGAGCGGGCCGGGAAATCGCGGGCATCCGAAGCGTCCGCCAGCTCGTCCTCGTAGTTCAGCGACCCGATAGCCGAGCAGTCGGCGCCGCTGCCGTCTTCGACCGCGATGAACGTCTTCAACGCGGGGAGCCGTTCGGCGACGCCGGCGATGCGCGGGCCGAACTCCTGATGGTGGATGATGCCAACCAGGTCCGCGTTGTCGAAGAGGTAGTACAGCTCCTCCTCCACGTAACGGAAGTTGACGTTAATCGGGACCGCGCGGATCTTGAACGCGGCCAGCACGCCCTCCATGTATTCGATGCCGTTGTACTGGTGCAACCCGATGTGGTCGCCCTGCTTGACGCCGGCCTTGGTGAGCGCGTGGGCCAGCCTGTTCGCGCGCTTGTCCAGCTCCGCGTAGGTGAGACGCGTGTCCTCGCAGATGAGCGCTTCTCGCTCCGGTACCGCGTCCACGACGCATTCGAAGAGGTCTGCCAGGTTGAATTCCATCTGACCCTCCTTACGGCTGCCGCTCAGGTTTTTCGCTCCCGACGATCCACATCGAGAAGAACTGCGAGCCCCCGCCATACGCGTGGCCGAGCGCTTTCTTGGCGCCCTCCACTTGGTGCTCGCCGGCTCTGCCCTGCACTTGCAGGGCGGCTTCAGCGAAACGAATCATACCGGATGCACCGATCGGGTTGGAAGACATCACGCCGCCTGATGGGTTGACCGGCAGGTCGCCATCGAAGGCGGTCGCGCCCTCCAGCGTCATCTTCCAGCCCTCGCCTTCCTTACAGAAGCCCAGGTTTTCCATCCACATCGGCTCGTACCAGCTAAACGGCACGTAGATCTCCGCCACATCGATCTCTTCTCGCGGATTCGTGATGCCGGCCTGCTCCCACACGTCCCGCGCGCAGTCCTGCCCGGCCTGCGGGTTCACCTGGTCGCGGCCGGCAAACATCGTCGGTTCGCTGCGCATGGCCGTGGCCCAGACCCACGCTGGCGGGTGAGGCGCACCGTCGCCGCCGGCCTCGTTCGTCAGCACCATGGCGCAGGCGCCATCCGACGACGGGCACACCTCGTGGAAGCGCAGGGGCTCCCAGAGCATGGGCGATGCTTTAATCTCCTCGAACGTGATCTCAGCGTTTCGCAAGTGCGCGTACGGGTTGCGCACCGCGTTCAATCTGTCCTTCAACGCCACGCGAACGCCGATGTCGTCCGGCGCACCCGAGCGTCTGATGTACGCGCGGATGTGCGGCGCGAAGTAGCCGCCCGCGCCCGCGACGACCGGCGGCGAAAAGGGGGCCTTCGGCGTGACGGCCCAGGTGGCGTTGCTCTCGGACTGCTTCTCAAAGCCGACGGTGAGCACGCGTTCGTGAAGGCCCGCCTGGATCAGGCTGGCCGCGACCAGCGCCGTCGAGCCGCCGACGCTGCCCGCTGTGTGCACGCGCATCATCGGCTTGCCGACCGCGCCCAGCGCGTCGGCAAGGTACAGCTCCGGCATCATGACGCCTTCGAACATATCGGGCGCTTTGCCGATGACCACGGCGTCGATGCCGGCCCAGGTCATCTCCGCGTCGTCGAGCGCTCGCATCGCCGCCTCGCGTACGAGGCCGGGGATCGAAACGTCGTCGCGCTTTGTCGCGTACTGCGTTTGGCCGATGCCGACGACGGCGCACAGTTCGGACATTATGCGGCCTCCATCATGCAGACGAGGTTCTGCTGCAGGCAGGGCCCGGACGTGGCGTGGGCGAGGGCATGCGTGGCCTCGCCGTCCATCAAGCGCTGCGCGGCTTCACCGATGCGCATCAAGCCCGCCGCCATGATGGGGTTCGCGGCGAGCGCGCCCCCGGACGGATTGATCGAGACGCTGTCCGCAAGCCCCAGCGCCTGCTTCAAGATCAGCTCCTGGTGCGCGAACGGCGCGTGCAGTTCGGCGATCTCGATCTCTCCGTTCGCGCCGGCCTTCTGTGCGGCGAGCGCGGTCGAAGGTGACGTCGTCAGGTCGCGAACGCCCAGCGCGTGCGCCTCGATGCGATGATCGATGCCACGGATCCACGCGGGACGTTTGCAGACCTTGCGGGCGAGGTCGCCGGCAGCGAGCACGATCGCTACCGCGCCGTCCGTGATCGGCGGGCAGTCGTGCTTCCGGAGCGGCGAGACGATGTAATCCTCTGCGAGCAGCGCATCGATGTCGAAATCTCCCGATATCTGAGCGTTCGGATTGCTCTTTGCGCTGGC
>JADFRJ010000127.1 GCA_022561355.1 Chloroflexota bacterium
CACTTGCCGTCACCGCGCTCTCCCGCTCGCTTGAGTGGACTCGTCACGCGGTCCTGGCTGTAGTGGAGGGTGCACCAGGATGCGCCCTTCTGACAGCCCATGGGGTTCATGTCGGGCGTGCTCTTGTCGATGAGCGGCAGGACGCCAGCCTGCTCTTCGCGGACGATCTTGCCGTCCTTCGTATATACGCGGAACGGGCAGCCGCCGGGGTAGCAGTCTACGGCGTGACTACCCCAGGTGACCTTGTCCCATTTCCATCGATCGCGGTATGAATCTGCCCAATCGCCGGACATCTGGCTTGAACCAGCTTGCTGTACCATCAGGACAACCTCCAGTCGCTTAATTTAGCAGTCGCTAAGATAACCAGGTAGGGCCATTCGGCCCATAGGGAGCGGGCCGGATGGCCGCATGATTGGCTTGGCTCTAGGGGCGCTTGAGGATGTGAACGATGCAGACGCCGCCGACGCCGACCATGTGAACCAGCCCGACGCGCGCGCCGGCGACCTGGCGCGGCCCGGAGAGGCCGCGTAGCTGCTGGACGGTCTCCCATACCTGGGCGAGGCCCGTAGGCCCTAGTGGGTGGCCTCGTGCAAGGAGCCCGCCATCGGTGCTGAAAGGGATGCGGCCACCGATGGCGGTGTCGCCGTTCTCGACCATGCGCTCGCCTTCGCCCACTTCACAGAAGCCGAGTTGCTCGCAGTACTCGATCTCCTCCACGGTGAAGGCGTCGTGGACCTGAACGAGGTCGATGTCGTCAGGCCCGAGGCCGGCCTGAGCGTACGCCTCCTGCGCGGTGAGGTGCGTGGTCTCCGCTTCGCTGGGAGGCCCGTTCTCGTAGATGCCCGAGCGGAACGCGGATGCTTCGACCGTGATCAGCGGCCGCACCCCGAGCTGCCGCGCTCTCTCCTCGCTCACCACCACGGCGGCGGCCGCGCCGTCTCCCATCGGGCAGCAGTGCGGCACTGTGAGCGGGTCCGCGATCATGCGGGCGTGCGCGATCTCCTCGACGGTGAGTTCGTTCTGGAGCTGGGCGAACGGGTTGTGGCTGGCGTGCTTGTGGTTCTTGACGCTAACGAGCGCGAACTGTTCGATCGTCGAGCCGAAGTCGTGCATGCGGCGCCTGGTGCGCATCGCGAAGTAGCCGGCGGGGGGCATGACGCCCTGCATGCGGCGGATGTTCCCCTCACGCGCCTCAGGGCTGCCTGGCCTCGCGGAGCCGCCCCCGAAGCTCTGGCTGAGCTTGCCAACGCCGATGGCCGCGGCGACGTCGACACGGCCCGACGCCACTGCGAGGCTGGCCTCGCGAAACGCGCTCGAGCCGCTGGCCGATGCGTTGTCGATGTTGATGATCGGCAGGCCCGTCTGGCCGAGCTGCGCGCCAATGCCGGTCCCCGGCGTCATGCCACCGCCGACAACGCCGCAGTACATCAACTGAACGTCGCGCCACGCCAGACCCGCGTCGGAGAGCGCGGCCAGGACCGCTTCGACACCGAGATCGCTGAGCGTCCTATCGCGATGGCGGCCAAACGGCAGCATGCCCACGCCTGCGACGGCTGCCTTCGTCATCGGTTGAGGTCTGCCGGCTCGAAGCCGTATCCGACGAGTTCGTTGCCATCGTCATCATGCCCCTGCGGGACAAGGCAGAGCCGCACGGGCATGCCGATCGCCGGCGCGTCTGGGTCGCAGTTCACGACGCCGGTCACACGCGGCCCGCCGGCGAGGTCTATCTGGCCGACGACGTAGGGGATGAATCCGTCTCGCTGTCGGCCCAACTCGCGGACGACGGTCCACGTATACAACTCGCCGTCCTGCGATGCCTCTTCGGTCTGCATCTCGTCGCTGGAGCAGGCCGCGCAACGCTCACGCGGCGGAAAGTAGCGCTCGTTGCAGGACGAGCAGCGCGACACGAGCAGGACGGGCCGGCCATCGGCGATCCTGAACACGCCATCCACCAGCGGAATGGGCGCGCCGCTGTCCGGCGTCATGCCGCCGTCCCGGGGCGGGCCGTTGCGCTAACGCGCACCGTTGCGCCGGGCGCGCTTGGGCCGGCCGTTCTTCTTGCCGTTCGACCGCGTGGCGGCAGGGAGCTTCTCCAGCTCCACGCGGACGGCGCGGTCGACGGGGATCGGCTGCCATTGGATGGGCCAGTAACGAAGATGTCCGTAGCCACCGGCAAAGTGTAGCCACTTCACCATGCCTGGCTCTACATCCATGGGGCCGCGCCACTCGCGGAACTGATACGGGTCCCAGCCGTTGTAGCAGATCACCTGGCCGGGCATGACTGAGGAAGCGATCTTGACGTGGACCATAAAGTCGCCCACGTCGTTGTAGACGCGGATTTCTTCATCGTCCGCGATCCCTCGCGCCTCGGCATCGCCGGGGTTCATCACAAGGTGGGGGCGGCCCCGATGCGTCTGGAGCAGCATCCGGTTCGTGATGTTCATGGAGTGGATGCTCCAGCGGTTGTGGCCGGACGTGAGCACGAACGGGTAGTCGCCGCCCATCTTCGGTGTCTCCTTGTGGACGGGCAGCTCCTCGCCGGCCTCGATGAACCAGGGATGGTCGATGTAGAACTGCGCGCGACGCGTCAGCGTAGGGTAGGGGAGGCCCTTCTCCACGTGCCACTGGAGCGCTGTGTACGGTTTTTCGGGTGTCGCATCCGTCGCCTGGTTCAGCGTGTAGACGTTCTTGCCGGTGGCGATGAACTCGGCATAGCCCTTCTTCTTGATCGTCTTCAGGGTGGTACCTTTGGCCAGCATGCCGGCCTCGGCGGTGTCACGGATCCACTCGTCGATCAGTTCGTCCGCGTCCTCGATCCCCAGGGTCATGTCGTAGTAGAGGTTGTCCAGCTTGTGTGTCCGCCCAACGCTGTCCTTGTACTCCACCAGCTCACGCGCCTTCGCGCGCTCCTCGATCGCCTTCGCGAGCCGGCGGAAGATGTCCCATTCGTTGAGCGAATCGCCCTGTGGTTCCGCGGCGCCGTCCGAGTACTTAAGCTGCAGAAGGTTGGCGGCCGCCATGTGGAAGTTCGGCTTCTCGTAATGCTGGGAGGCGGGCAGGACGTAGTCAGAGAACCTGCCGGTTGTGCTCATCCGCCAATCGATGCTGACGATCAGATCGAGCTTCGGCCAGAGATGCTTGAGCAGTTGGGTGCCGCCGCCGCGCTGGCGTCGGAGCATGTTGCCGCCGACCTCGAAGAGCACGCGTGGCGGCTGATCCGCGGCCGGCTTGATGACGCCCTCCCACCAGCCTTTGTCGATCGCTTCCTGAAAATATTCGTCGAAGCTGCGCTTCATGGTGGGGTCGCCCCACTCGCGGTTGTTCCAGCGTTCCCTGTAGCCGCAGTGGTTGTACCAGAAGAATGCGGGCGGCACGAAACCCGTGACGCCGGTGCGGACGGCGTTGACAACGCCGTCAATGGCGATCATCTCTTCGGTGTCGTCGCTGGTATCCATGCCCGCCATCTTCTCGAGGCCTTTGCGCATCGCGAGGACGCGCCGCGCCTCCGCGAGACCCGGACGCTTCTTCAGGCCAAACATGTTCTGCCCTTCGAGGCCGCTGCCGATCGACCAGCTCCCGATACCGGAACCGAGACGTCCCCAGTTGCTCGTTAGGCCCAACAACAGCAGCATCGAGCGCTGCATGAGGTCGCCGTGGTAGTACTTGCAGACGTTCATCCCCATGAAGATGGACGTCCGCTTCTTCGCGATCTTCCTGGCGATCATGCGGATGACGTCCGCGTTCACGCCGCAGACCTTGGACGCCTTCGCAGGCGTGTAGTCGCGGTTGAGTTGGGAGAGGAGCAGCGCGAAGGCCGGCGTCACGGTCACGCGGGAGCCGTCCTTCAGGCGTACTTGGCGTTTGCCCTCGAGTGCCGGCCTCACTTTTCTCCAGCGAAGTGTGCCCTTGGGCGCCTTCGCAATGCGTCGCGTGGCAGTGTCCCAGGCGTAGAACTGTTCCTCGTCGCCGTCCTCCTTCAGGTCGCTTTCGCGGAGGAAGCGTTTCGTGTCGAGCCGGACGAGGAGCGGCAGGTCGGTCTGCTCCTTGACGAAGCGCTTGCTGTAGAGGTCTTCCTTGATGATCGTGTGGCACATTGCCAGCGCGAGCGCCGCGTCCGTACCCGGCCGCACCGAGAAGAAGTAGTCGGCGTGGATGCTGGAGGGACCCGCGTCCGGCGCCAGGTGGATCACTTCGCAGCCCTGGTAGCGGCTCTCAGCGATGGCGTGATAGTTGGGGATCTGTGTGTAGACGGGGTTGCAGTGCCAGATGAGGCGGAGCTTCGTCAGGCCGGAATCCGGGCCGCCCACGGGGTTGAACTTGCCCCACGTGATGTAGTGGCCAGGCTGGAAGTCGTTGATGACCCCGTTCACGTCGGTGCTGACACCGCCGAGCAGGTCGACGATCAACCGGCGGGTGGGCCATGTGGCCATCGTGCCGCCCTCGGCGGGCGTCATCTCATGGATGATCGACTCGGGCCCACCTTCCTCGATCGCGTTCAGCATGCGATCGGCGATGTCCGCCAGCGCTTCGTCCCAGGAGACGCGCTCCCAGTTGCCTTCGCCGCGCTCGCCTACACGCCGAAGCGGATAGAGGACGCGCTCCTTCCCGTAGAGCGTCTGGCTCCAAGACGCGCCCTTCTGGCACCCCATGGGGTTCTTGTCAGGCACGCCTTCGACCTTACTCGGCGGGTTGGCGCCGGCCACCTCTTCAAACGCGACCTTCCCGTCCTTGAGGTAGATGTGATACATGCAGCTACCCGGATAGCAGTCCACGCAGTGGGTGGCCCAGGCGACGTTGTCCCAGGCCCACTTCTTCCGGTAGCTGTCCATTGTGCGTGGGTCTGGGGTGCGTGAGCCCGGCTGGTGCTTGGCTGGGGGCGTCTTAGCTGTCGTTCGTCCCACGGTGCTCTCCTCTCCCTCGCGTTAGGGCGTTATTTACTCGTGACAGGTGTGAGCTTGATCGTCGCTGGGTCCTTGTCGAACGGCCCGAAGAGGTCCTTCCAGCGGAAGACGGTGAGCACGTCCATCAGCTCCGATTTCTTGCCGGACTGTGTCTTCTTCAGCTCTGCCTTCAACGTGGAGAGCGCGTCTCCCACCTTAGGGCCGAAGAGCTGCTCCAGATACTCGGTGGGGATGCGCGGCTGGTCCGGGTCGGGCGATCCGTCCTCCTTGAGGCGGGCGGGCGCGAGCGGGGGCACGTAGAAGATGTTCGGGCCGGTAGCGTATTCAGGGTGCAGCGGCAGCGCCACCTGCCAGTCGTGTACGAGCTTGTGGATGGGCCCTTGAGCGTCGTCTAGGTAGCCTACGAACGCGAGCCGGCCCGGGCACTGCCTGGCGCATGCGGGCGCGACCCCCTTCTCCAGTCTTGGGAGGCACATGATGCAGTGCTGGCTGACCTGACGCACGTGGTTGAAGAAGATCGCTTTGTAGGGGCAGGCCCGCGAGCAGTACTGGTGGCCCTCGCAGCGCTCCTCGTCCCGCAGCACAATGCCATCCTCTTCGCGCTTGTACATGGCGCCGCTGGGACACGCATCCACGCAGGCCGGGTGCGTGCAGTGGTTGCAGAGCCGCGGCAGGTAAAAGAAGTAGCTGTTCGGCCACTCGCCGGCCCCCTGGTCCTCTTCCCAGTTAGGCCCCCAGGTGGGAGCTTCCCCCTGAGGTGCGAAATGGACCGACGTCCCCTTGCCGCCGTAGAACACCTCGTCGTAGTTGAAGTCCCAGCCGCCGCCGAACGATTCGCGATCGGGTGCCTTGCCCAGTTGCAGGACGCCGTCCCGATAACCGCCGCCCATCTGCTCCCAATCCTTCGGGTAGCCGCGGCCGGGCATGGTGTTCACGCTGCACCACCACATGTAGTCGGTGCCTTCCTGCCGGTCGTCGTCGCGGGTCCACAGCATCTTGCAGGCGACGGCGCAGGTCTGGCAGCCGATGCATTTGTTGAGGTCGAAAACCATGGCGATCTGACGGGGTTGGTTCTTGGGGCGGGCCTTCGATGGCATGCGCATTCCTCCACTCACGGGCTGGCTACGCCACACCGTTGCACACGCCTCCGCGCGCTTTCTAGGGCCAAGCGGCCCGTTCTTGCCTGCCGGAAGTCATCGTGTGGACATGCGGCATGCGTAGAGCGATGCGCTTCGGCTCTTGCCGGGGAGCTAGGAGGGCTTACGTATGTCGATGCGGATCGCCCGGTCGTTGGGTACGGGCTGCCGCTGGCGAACGCGGCCGGAACGAACTATTCTCTGGTGGCCGCGGCCAGGACGCGCCGCTGGTATGGCTGATGCTCGAGCGTCAGCGCCATTTCCAACAGCAGGACGTTGGTTGCGGCCTCACCCATCTCCTGTGTGAGGGCTTCCTTTGCCGCGACGACCGCCGAATAGGTGGCCGTCATCGGTTCCGGCCAGCCGGGGGCTTCTTCGTAGGTTGTGACGGCGAACCCGGCCTTCACCAGTGCTGGGCGGAAGTCGTCGACGATGTTGTCCCCAAGGATCGGCAAGCCGGCGGCTCGTTCTGGGTCGAGTTCGTAGGCGGTGAAGACGAACCGGCCGCCCGGGCGCAGGATGCGCGCCACTTCTGCCATGGCGGCCTCCTTGTCCGGGGCATACTGCAATGCGTCCTCGCTCATCGCGCCGTCGGCTGTTCCCGCCTCGATGCCTGTGTCCGCGTACGAACCGACGACGAAGCGGGCCCGTTCGCCCAGACCGAGTTCTTTTGCGCGCGCGGCGGCCTGCTCGGTTGCCACCCGCGACGCGTCAACGCCAATTAGGTGCGCGTCAGTCTCGCGGGCCATCCAGAGCGCCGGTCCGGCCATGCCGCATCCAAGATCGACGAGCGTATCGCCGGGATTGAGGCGGAGTTCGCTGGCCA
>JADFRJ010000128.1 GCA_022561355.1 Chloroflexota bacterium
CAGTTCCTGCAGAAGTTCGTAATCCTCTGACCAGCCGTGATCTCTGAGATGCGCGTGCCGCAGACGGGGCACGGTTCGCCGCCCTTGCGGTGGATCTTGAGGAAGTCGCGCCGCTCTTTGTAGTTCAGGTCGTCCTGCATCAGCCCCGCGACGATCGGCGTGGCCCAGTCGAACACCTTCGTGATAGAGGCGTGCAGGCGCTTGAGATCTTCGTCATCCATGGTCGTGCGTTTGCGGTACGGATGCAGCCGCGCCGCGAAGAGGATCTCGTCCGAGTACGCGTTGCCAATGCCGGCGAGAAACTTGTGGTTGACTAGTACGTTCTTGATCTGCCCGCGATACTTCGCGATGCGCTCAAGAAACTCCTCCCGCGAGACGTCCAGGGCATCCGGACCCATCTCGGCGAACTGCGGCACATCGAGCAGCCGGTCCTCCGAGACGAGATAGATCTTGCCCATCCGCCGGTCGTCGTGGTAGCGCAGCTCTTGGCCGTTGCCCAGCCCGAGCGCCATGCAGGTGCTGGCGCGGCGCTTTGCACTAGGTTCTACGTATTGGAACCTGCCGGCCAGCATCGCGTTGATCACCAACACGTCGCCGCTCTCGATGGAAAAAAGCAGGAACTTCCCGCGCCGTGTCGTCTGCCCGAACCTAGCGCCCTCAAGCTTCTCCACGAACTCGTCCTTCGTGACGCGAAAAACGATCGGGATCAGGCACTCGGCCTTCTTTATCGTCTCGCCGGGAAGACGCTCGTTGAGATAGCCTCGGATGGCTTCCAGGTCAGGAATCTCGGGCATCGTCGTAGCGCGGATACGAGCCCAGCGCGCGGTAGAAGGAAGCCTTGCTCTCGACGGCAGCGAGCGCCTCAGCCACGAGCGTGTCCGTGCGGTGCCCGTCCATGTCGATCAGGAAGATATAGACGCCCAGCTCTTCACGCGAAGGCCGTGATTCGATCTTGGTCAGATTGATCGAGCGATCGGAGAACTCATGGAGCACCTCCACGAGCGTGCCGGCGCGGTCATGTGATACCGCGAACGCAATCGATGTCTTATCGCGCCCGGTCGCCTCGCAATCGGCCGCGCTGAGCACAACGAACCGCGTCTTGTTGTGCGCCGAGTCCTGAACGCCGCGCGTGAGCACCTCCGCTCCGTACTGCTCCGCTGCGCGTTCCGCCCCGATCGCCGCCGCGCCAGGCTCATCCATGATCTTCTGGACCGCGGCTGTCGTCGACATCAGTGACGCCTGCCGTGCCTTCGGATAGTGCCGCTCCAGAAATTTGCGGCACTGGTTCAGCGCAATCGGCTTGGAGTAGACCACGGCGACGTCCTCCTGCTTCATACCGGGGCGGACGATGAGGCATAGCTCGACGGATAGCACGACCTCGCCACAGATGAGCAACTCGGAATCGTGGACGAGCACATCGAGCGTGCCCGTGACGGAACCATCGAGGCTGTTCTCAACGGGTAGGACGCCCTGATCCGCCTTGCCTGCTTCGACAGCGCTCGCGACAGCGTGCTCGCTCGGAAACGAGATCAGTTCCGCGGTGGGGTCGTACTCAGCCGCCGCCTGTTCGGTGAACGTTCCGGCCGGGCCCAGGTAGGCTAGGCGTGGCATGCGCCTTGTCTCTAGCGCGAAGGCCCGGTCAGAGCGGCCCTCAGCGCCTCTTCGCTCTCAAGCAGCGTTACCGCCACGACTTCGTCTCCGGCGCGCAGGTAGGTGTCCGAAGTGGGGACCTGCGGGTTGCCGTCTGTATCGACGATGCCCCAGATCATCGACTGGTCAGGGAGGACGATATCGCGCAGCTTCACGTCGAGACTGGCCGCACCGTCCGGGATCTTCACTTCGACGATCTCGAAGCCACTGCGTAGCTGTAGCAGCGGAATCAGCAAGTGTTCGGGAAGCTCCTGCTCAATCTGCGACAGGATCACCGACGTCGCGCTCACAGTGACGTCGATCCCCAGCTTGCGAAAGATCAGCTCGTTTTTCGGATTATTGATCCGCGCGACGACGCGCTTCACGTTGAACTTGTGCCGAGCGACTTGGCAGGCGACGAGGTTGTCTTCGTCATCCCCCGTTACGGCGATGAAGAGATCGGCTCGCCCGCACCCTGCTCGCTCTTGAACCGCGGCCTCGCAGCCGTCGCCTCGCATCGCGATCTCGCCCAACGTTTCGGCGATCTCGGCAGCCTTGGCAGCATCCCGTTCGATCACAAGCGCCTCATGGCCCGCCTCCACCAGCTCCTTCGCCAGGTAGAAGCCGACCTTCCCACCACCAACGACGACGATGTACATCTAGACCCCTAACTCTTCCCAGGCCATCTTCGCACCGACCCTGGTCGGCGAGATCGTCCGCAGGCCGAGGTCGTTGTACATCTCTTCGCGAATCGGGTCATAGATCCGGCAGACCACACGCGGGACGTTGAAGATGTGTTTCGCTACCTGGCTCGCCATGGCGTTCCGGTTGTCGCCTTGGGTCAGGGCCACGAACGCGTCGGCCTCCTCGATTCCAGCGCGACGCAGCACATCTTGATCGACGGCGTTGCCTGTGATCTTACGCCCACCGAAGGAGTCCGGGAGAAAGCGCTCGAATTGATATTCGTTTAGGTCTAGAATCGTGACCTCGTGGTTCTCTTCATCCAGCCTGGTTGCGAGCGCCCCGCCAACCCGGCCACATCCCATAATGACGACTTTCATGTCACTCCTCCACCTGGTGGCGACAGAGCCAAACTTCGCAGGGGGCGCTCTTGAGCACGTACTGCACGACGCTCCCTAACTGGAACTCCCCGAACGGCTGGGTGTAGTCGGTTCCCATGATAATCAGATCGACGTTGCGCTCGATCGCTTCATCGACGATCGCCGGGCTCGCCTCCCTCGCGTGCAGGATAGCACCCTCGACGTTGAAGCCCTGCTCGCGCGACACCTGCTCAGCGTTGGCCAGGATCTCATCGCCCGCTTGTTCAGCCGATTCGATCTCGGCCGTGAGCGGCAGGCTTCGGTCCACCTCAATGACGTGAACCACATGGACGTTCCCCTTGTTCTTGCGAGCGATGTCGCAAGCGAGCGCGACCGCCTGCATGCTCGAATGAGAGCCATCCACAGGTACGAGGATTGTTCGTAGATGTTCCGTTGATTCCGAAGGGGCCAATATGGACCTCTAAATACACGTCAATGAGCCCAGCGGGCAGCAAGCGCATTATAGACGCGCTCATCTAGGACGAGCAAGGATTTGCTCTCTGGATTCCTTGTAGGCCTACGCGGCGGGAGCTAGAATAAACGTGACACACACAACATCATCGATTCGTTAGGAGTTCGCGATGTCATCGCAGGACGGAAACGGCACTTCCAAGGCCGGTGAGACTGGAACCTGGCAGGTAAAGAGCGGCCTGGCGCAGATGCTCAAGGGCGGCGTGATCATGGATGTCGTGACGCCCGAGCAGGCGAAGATCGCACAAGAAGCGGGCGCCTGCGCCGTGATGGCGCTGGAGCGGGTGCCCGCCGATATCCGTGCCGACGGCGGCGTCGCACGTATGTCGGACCCCGACATCATCACGCGCATCATCGAAACGGTTACGATCCCCGTGATGGCGAAGTGCCGCATCGGCCACTTCGTGGAATCGCAAGTCCTGCAGGCGCTGGGGGTCGACTACATCGATGAGTCCGAGGTGCTCACGCCGGCGGACGAGCGCCACCACGTAAACAAGCGCGATTTCAATGTGCCGTTCGTCTGCGGCTGCCGCGACCTCGGCGAGGCGCTACGGCGCATCGGCGAAGGAGCGGCGATGATGCGCACGAAAGGCGAAGCGGGCACGGGCAACATCGTCGAAGCCGTGCGCCACCTTCGGAGCGTGTGGGATAGCATCCGCAAGCTGCAGGCGATGCCCGAAGAACAGCTGATGACTGAAGCGAAGGAGCTGGGAGCCCCGTACGAACTGGTTCGCGAGACGCGAACGCTGGGACGCCTGCCGGTGGTCAACTTCGCCGCGGGCGGCGTTGCCACGCCGGCCGACGCCGCGCTGATGATGCAGCTCGGCGCTGACGGCGTCTTTGTCGGGTCCGGCATCTTCAAGTCGAGCGACCCGGCCAGGATGGCCCATGCCATCGTCCAGGCCGTCACGCACTATCAGGACCCGCAAATCCTCGCTGATATCTCCAAGGGACTAGGCGAAGCGATGCGTGGGCTGGAGCTGAGCCAGATACCGGAGGAGGAATTGCTGGCTAAGCGGGGCTGGTAGCCACGTATGAAGATCGGCGTCCTCGCCCTACAGGGTGATTTCGCGGAGCACATCGACATCCTCACCCAACTCGGCGCGGACGCGGTTGCCGTGCGCCTGCCAGACGGCCTCAACGGCCTCGAGGGCCTCATCATCCCGGGCGGTGAGAGCACGGCCATTGCGCGCCTGCTCCATCGGTGGGAGCTGATCGAGCCGATCCGCACTCATGTTCACGATGGCATGGCCGTCTGGGGCACCTGCGCGGGCGCCATCCTGCTTGCGAACGACCCCGGCGACCTGGACCGCGAGGGCCTGCGGCTCATGGACATCACGGTCGAGCGCAACGCCTTCGGCCGCCAGGTGGATAGTTTCGAAGCCGATTTGTCCGTGCCATCGTTCGGCGGACAAGAGTACCATTGCGTGTTCATCCGAGCGCCCGTGTTCTCGAGCATCGGCCCGAGGGCAGACGTGCTCGCTCAGCTCGATGACGGGACAGTCGTCGCCGCTAAGCAAGGAAACATGCTCGCCACGGCCTTTCATCCAGAACTGACCGGCGATACAAGATTTCACCAGCTGTTCCTGGAGATGGCGGCAGGCAACGTGGTGCCGATTGATATAGCGAGAGGCGCTCGACCGGCGTAGTGATGACCAACGCGCGGACAGTTAGGCCCACCGATCTTGTGGCGCTCGTCTCGTACGACGGCCACGTCTACCCAAACGCGGCGCTCACACGCGACCGTATCGGGACAGAGACGTCGCCACACCCGTTGGAGACCGCGCTGGAGCAGTGGTTTTCGTTCGCTACGGGGCGCCACACATGGATCAGCATCAAGGGCGCCACGCTACGCGGATTGGCGTCAGCGCGCCGCCGCGGTTCGAAAGCGGCATGGGAAGTCGACTGCCTGATTGACGCCGCGGACGACGACGACTCCGTCCTGTCCGGCCTGCTCGACCAAGTCGCCACGGATGCCGCGCGCGGAGGCGCCGAGAAGATCTTCCTCCGCGTGGAGGCCGGCAGCCCGGTCGTAGAAACGGCGGTCCGCTGCGGATTCGCTCCGTACCTCAATGAGCGCCTGCTCGCCGCGCAGGCCCCGGAAGCGGGCATCAGCGCGCCGGCTCAACACAAGCTGCGCCGCTGGAGCCGAGCGGACGCCTACCCCACGTTCAGGCTCTACAACCGCTGGACGCCGGAGACCGTCCGCCGCGTGGAGGCTGCGACCTTCCGCGAGTGGCAGAACGCGCGTGAGCGGGTCTCGCCTAGGCGCGGCACGCAGCAGCGAGTGATTGAGTTCGATGGGCGAATAGCGGGCTGGCTGCGCACGGCGGCAGACGGTGAGATCGGCCGCTTCGATCTGATGGCCGGCCCCGCGGACGCGGAGCTGCTCGACGCCCTGATCGATGGCGCGCTGGAACGCCTGAGCGAGCAGTCCGCCCTGTTCACGCTCGTGCCCCAGTTCGCAACCAGCCTGAGCCAACGCCTGGAAGAGCGAGGTTTCTCGGCTGAGGGCGAGTACGCGGTCCTTGCGCGCCGCACGACGAAGCCGGTCGAACTCCCGCAGCTCGCCCCAACTCCGATACAATCGTTCCCTACATAGGAGACCGCGACGTGCCGTATCAGATGCTGATCACCGACGACCTGGACGCGATGCTGGACGCACTGCCCCCGCACGTCGTAGGGCCGCTGCGCGAGCGTGTCGACCAGCACGAACTGCTGGAGGTCGTGCTGGACCTCGGACGCCGTCCAGAGGCGCGCTTCCCCGGGCGAGAGGCTCAGCTCAGCGACGTTGAGGTCAGCCAGGATGACATCGAGTACGTGATTGGCCGCATCGGCGAGTTCGGCGAGGACAACCGCGCAGGCATCGAGCGGACGCTGCATCGCATCTCGTGCATCCGCAACCGCGCGGGCAGAGTCGTCGGCCTCACCTGCCGGGTGGGGCGCGCGGTCTTCGGGACCATCCGCGTGATAGAAGAGATTGTGAAGACCGGCAAGAGCATCTTGCTGCTCGGAAAGCCGGGCGTCGGCAAGACGACCATGCTCCGGGAGGTAGCGCGTGTCCTGGCGGACGACCTCAACAAGCGCGTGATCATCGTCGACACGTCGAACGAGATCGCGGGCGACGGCGACATCCCGCATCCCGCGATCGGCAAAGCGCGCCGCATGCAGGTCGCGTCTCCCGCGTTGCAGCACGCCGTCATGATCGAAGCCGTCGAGAACCACATG
This sequence comes from Chloroflexota bacterium, assembly GCA_022561355.1. Taxonomy (GTDB): domain Bacteria; phylum Chloroflexota; class Dehalococcoidia; order DSTF01; family RBG-16-68-14; genus SZUA-185. Next base: position 6,429 of record JADFRJ010000128.1, read on the forward strand.
CCTGAGGTGATCGTGATCGATGAGATCGGGACGGAACTGGAGGCGGGGGCCGCCAGGACGATCGCGGAGCGCGGAGTCCAGCTCGTCGCGACGGCGCACGGCAACGAACTGCAGAACTTGATGATGAACCCAACGCTGTCCGACCTGATCGGCGGCATCCAGTCCGTCACGCTCTCCGACGAGGAGGCACGCAGGCGCAATACACAGAAGAGCGTCTTGGAGCGGCGCGCGCCGCCGACGTTCGAAGTGCTCGTCGAGATCCAGAGCTGGAACCGCGTCGCCATTCACGGCGATGTGGCCAGCACGGTCGACGCTCTGTTGCGCGGCTTTAAGGAAACGCCTGAGATCCGCGAGGTCGACGAAGAGGGAGAC
>JADFRJ010000129.1 GCA_022561355.1 Chloroflexota bacterium
TACTTGGCGCCGTCCAACGTGATACTCAGCCGCTCCGCAATCTGCGGGTTCGTCAGCCCTTCGCGCAGCAACGCCAGCACCTCCTGTTCGCGAGGTGTCAGCATGTCTGGGTGAGACGGTCTCGTCATACTGTCAACCAGCATAACCGGGTCACAAGAGAATGACACTACCCGATGCCCGGCTAACCCTCCGGGTTCGCTTGCGGATGCGCTGACCTGCGGTCAGCTTCGCATCTGCTAGTCGCCCGGCGCGGCAGCGCTCGCCCCGCGCCAGCCAGCAGAATCGAAGATTCTGCCAAGCTCACCGCCAGGTGAGCCCAGCGCAACGAACGCGCACCCGGACACATCCGCCCAGCACACCAGCGCCGGCCAGATCAGCGCGACGGCCGCTGGCAGGCCGGCCACATCAGCAGGCGCGCCGACGCCGTCCGGTGCAGCCACGTACGCCCGTACAGCCTGCGAGCGATCGCCGCGCCAGTAGCGAACGTCCGGCTGCGCGATCAGGTTCTTCACCCAGTGCGAGCGGCGGCCGCGCACGGTGCTCACGAGCAGGCAGTCGCCGAGCGCGGCGGCCACCACAGGTGTGCGATGCGTTCGCCCGCTCCGCCAGCCGGTCGTCTCCAGCACTATCAGCCCCGCAGGGACAATACCTGGCGATAACGCCCCAGACTCGGCTAGCGGCATCAGCACGCTGTTCAGCGCCTGGTAGTAGATCGTCTCAAGGTTCGCCGAGGACATGAGCTTACGCCTTTTGCCGGCGCGGCCGGTCCAGGTCCGCGGTATCCAAGAGAATGGTCACCGGGCCGTCGTTCTCCAGGCTGACCTGCATGTAGCTCCCGAAGCGCCCCGTCTCGACCGCCACGCCCAAGTCGCGCAACGCCTGAGCGAACGCGTCGACGAGTGGCGCGGCGTCGTCAGGCGCGGCCGCCGCGACGAAGCTGGGCCGGCGGCCTTTGCGCACGTCGGCCAGCAGCGTGAACTGGCTCACGACGAGCGCCTCGCCGCCGCAATCGAGCAGCGAGACGCTGAAGCGGTCAGCCTTGTCGCCGGAGCCGTCGCTGAAGATGCGCAGATCGGCCGCCTTCTTGGCCAGCTTCGCGGCGTCCTCGGGTCGATCGCCCTTCGCTACGCCGACGAGAACAAGCAGCCCCGCCTTTATGGAAGAGATCGTCTCGCCATCGACAGCGACAGATGCGCGCGTCACGCGTTGGAGCACTGCGAGCATGGGAAATTAGTCGCTGGAGGCGGCGGCCGGCTCGGCGTCCTTGCTGGACTTGTCCGGGGACGCGCCATCGCTCGAGGAGCCCTTGCTGGACGCGCCGTCGCTCGACTTGCCATCGCTTGACGAACTGGACTCAGACTCGGCGGCGGGTGCTTTGCGGCTGTCAGTCTTGTAGAACCCGCTGCCTTTGAATACGATCGGCGGGGCCAAAATGACGCGCTGCGCCTTCCCACCGCACTTGGGACACTTCTGCCGTGGAGGCGCGTCGAAGCCCTCCTTCTTTTCATAGTTGTTGGAGCACTTTGAGCACTGGTATACGTATGTTGGCAAAGATTCGCCTCTTGCTAACGTCGCGTTATGTCCCGAACAGTATGTTCGCCCAGTCTATCCAATGCTCACGTGAGGGACAAACAGATATGACGATCACGGTATTGTATTGATCAGGAAAAATGAGGTTCAGCGTCTTCCCTCGCGCCTCGGATATCGCCTAGCCGAACAACTTCCCGCGCTCTCGTTCCAACCCTGTCAGGCCATTCCGGTCAACCAGGATCGCTGCCCTGAAGGTCCATGCGTTCACGATAATCAAGGGGGCTTGACAAAGTTCGGGAGACGTGGCATACTCGTACTCGATATCCGGCAATGAGGTTCCGGTAATGAAATGCGCAGTACGCAGTCAGTCAATTGAGCAGCCCGCCAGCAAAGCGGGCGCTGACGGGCTGCTCGGTAGGAAAGCACTGAACGCCGGCTAGGCTAGGCCAGCGTCGGTGCACTTATGGAGGGAGGGGTTTGGTCAAAGCCCCTCCCACAAGAGACCGGCGCCAGCGTCCGGCGTTCCCGCTCCCCGCAGATCCGGGAACGACTTCGCCTGACGCCGGGACTCCGCTTAGCGCGCTTGTGCGCGCATAGCCGCCATCCACCACCACCACCACCACTGCCGCTGGAGAGCATGAAAAAGCGACATGCGTAGCAAGATGCCTTGCCGTACGCCTGTCGCGCTGCAGGTACTGGCCTATGTTGCTCTGAACTCTTCCGCTTACCCTCATCGGTCATCCTTGAACCGAACCCTACCCGGGGCTTGACGGCGGCACTCACTATGAATATGATTGCATGAGTGCTGAAGAACGAGAATCGTTACATGCTACCTCTACCATGGCTTAAAACTCGTGAATTACATTGCATGTTCATAATTACGTGTATTATAATGCATGAACAGCGTTTGTCAAGCCCCTGAGGAGAATTCTATGGCTAAGTCTTGGGGTTTTCTCACAAACCACGCTCATGTCCTGATTCAGATTGCGCGTGATCCCCGCTCTACCGTACGTGACATAGCCATAGAAGCCGGCATTACGGAACGCGCCACACATTCGGTGCTGAGCGACCTGCGTGAGGATGGCATCATCGTCGCAACGCGGGAAGGACGCAGGAATGTCTACCAGATCGACATACCCAAGCTGATGAACGGCGGCCGCTGGAGCGCGTCTGAGATGGAGATCCCTCAGCCGCTCATCGACGCGACACTGCGAGGCCTCGCCAGGGTGGCGAATCCTTCTCTAGCTTCGTAGATGCGCCGCTGGGGCTTCCTCACAACCCACGCGCTGGTGCTGATCCACGTCACGCAGCAGCCGCACTCCACCGTCCGGGACATCGCAGTGGCCGTCGGCGTTACTGAGCGAGCCGCGCACTCTGTGCTGCGCGACTTGAGAGACTCAGGAATCGTCGTAGCCGAACGTGCCGGCAGGAGGAACAGCTACACCGTCAGTTTCGAGCACCTGGCGGCATATCGGCGGGAAGGAACCGCCCCGGGCCTGGTGCCCGATTCCTTCGTGAGCGCGTTGATGGACGGTCTGCTGCCACTCCAGTCTCCTGAATTTCCACTCTTGGACGACGAACCCCACCTGATCAACTGATCTCTGATGGCCTGCTCACCTTCGCACACGTACTCGGCGAGTACGCGTATTCCACGACCCTGAATTTCATACCTAACTAAGCCGACACTTAAGTAGGTATGGCAAATCTGATCACGCTCACCGAACCGCCGCTCCACGCGGCCGGACAGCGGAGCGCCCTTCGCCATGTGAAGCGCTGGCTGGCTGTTGTCGGCGATCTCATGCTTGGTCCAACGGAGGCTCAAGCACAGCGTACCGATGTGATTCGGCGGGCGGTCGTTGCCGGCGCGATCATCCTCACCTTGCCGATCCAACAGATGCAGATCCCCGGCTGGCCGGCCGTGCTCGCTGGCTGCCTCCTGGCGGTCTCCTACGACGTACTACTGGCCTGGCTGGTGTTCGTGAAGAAGCGCTACTTCGTGGCGAACGTCCTGGGACTGTCCCTTGACGCCGTCGTCCTGATGGGCGCGTCCTTCTTCGTGTTCCGCGAGATGGGCGCCGTCGGCTCCACGTCCGCCATCTGGCTCGTCTTCATGATCTACATCGTCATCGGCGGGTTCACCCTGGCGCCGCTCGGCTCTCTCATCTACACCGCCATCTGGACGTCCTGGTTCGCCCTTGCGACGCTCATGTACTTTCCCGCCGGCACGCTCTACTACGACCAGTTGCCGATCCGGCTCGTCTTCCTCGCCCTCATCGGCGTCATCTCGCTGGCCATGGCAAACGAACTCCAGAAAAAGCGCGCGAAGCTCCAGCAGAAGAACCGGCAGACGATGGAAATGCTGGCGACACTGGTTGAGGCGCGCGATACGGACGCAGGCGCCCATCTGCACAGCATCCAGCAGTTCTCCCGCGGTCTTGCCAAGCGCCTGGGCTTCTCCGACAGAGAAGCAGAAGAGATCGCCGACGCCTCGATGATGCACGACGTCGGCAAGGCGAACATCCCCGACGCCGTCCTCAAGAATCCAGGTAAGCTGAGCGCCGACGAATGGCGGATCATGAAAGAGCATACCGCCTGGGGTGACAAACTCCTGGCGGAGAACGCCGACTTTGAGCTAGCGCGCCTTGTGGCTCGGTCGCACCATGAGCATTGGGACGGCTCCGGCTATCCAGACGGCCTCACCGAGCTTGAGATTCCGCTGGCGGCCCGCATCGTGGCCGTGGCCGACGTCTACGATGCGTTGATCAGTAAGCGGCCGTACAAGGACGCCTGGTCTCCGGAAGAGGCGGTCCGGGAGATCCAGAGCATCTCAGGATCGCACCTGGACCCACAGATCGTGGAAGCCTTCGTGGCGATGTACGTGGATGGCACCATCAAGCGCTTGAGCCATGTGGCGCCTGAGATCAGCCTAGAAGCGGCTTAGGGCTGCTCCTGCGGGAGCAGCTTGCAATGGGCGTGACGCCCATTGCCCCCACCTAATGCTCGCCTTGGCCGCTGATAGCGGCCGCCTTCCCGCTCGCCGTCGCGCGAGCGTGACGCCAAAGAAGCGGTATGTCGCGGCGCTCCATGAAGAACCAGATGAGCGCCAGGGTGATGTAGAGCACGCCGAACCCGACGCGCACCTCCGGGATCGGTATCGCAAGCTGCAAGGTGAACAGGATAAAAATCAACAACGCCTCGCGCTGGCTGAAGCTGAGGCCGGTCAGCACTGCGACCGCGAAGATCGATTGGCCGGCCGTCAAGAATACCTCCTGCGCTTGCCTGGCTTCCACAGGGAGGGCATCGAGCGTGCCTCCGGAGATGCTGTACGCGATCGGCAACGAGCCAACGAGCAGCGTCCATTGGTTCACCTTCGATGCGATCAGCAGTGTCATCCCCGCTCCCGCCCGGCCTCTCAGCGCAAGCAGCGCTGCCAGAATGAACTCGGGCGCCTCCGAGGCGAGCGGCGCCACCCACTGCACCAGCAGAAACTCGTCTATCCCGAACGACTCCCCGGTCTCTACAAGGCCGCTCGCGAACGGCTCGGCGGCCGCAAAGACAACGCCCGCCGCGTAGGCGAAGATGCCGATCACAACAGCCCAGCGCAGCTTCGGCGAGAGCCCGCCGATCGTCAGTGCCGGCCCCATAAGTTGATGCTCGCTGGGTGGACTCTTTGACGAGAGCACAAGATAGACGGCAAATAGGCTGATCAGCACGGCGCTGTCGATCAGTGAAAGCCCCCCTCGCAGCGGGATCGAGAAGCTATAGAGCGTCGCTACCCCGAGGAAGATCAGCCCGATTGAGTTCGAGCTGCCGACGGTAAGATTCTTCTTCCGCGTCTTGAGCCAAAACAGCAAGAACACCAGCGGCCATGCGAAGCCGATCAACAGCCGGTTCGCGCCCGTCATGTTCGCGAGGGCAAGTTCGGCCGGCCGCGCTTCCGTTGGGTCGAACATGCTGGGGTCGAGGCCCAGCTCGGCGCCAGCCGACCAAGCGAAAAAGATGTCGACGGCATACTCCGGCAAGACGGCGATGATCGCGAGAACCGCGAGTGCCAGCGTCGCCGAGACGAGCTGTTCCGCCACTTCCGAAGCCCAGACGAGCAGCGTCGCCGCCGCCATGATCGAGATGCCGAAGATCAGCGACTCGACGGCAGGATCCAGGTGGATGTCCGCCAGGCCCGTAATCTCGAGCGAGCGAAGAATAGGACTGGGGGCTGCTATTGCGGCCGCGACGGCGATCTGGAGCCAATTCCGCGCGTTATTGACAGGCGCGGCAGGATGATCAGTCTTGGCTTCAGACATCGCTACACAGTAGCATAGGCCACACTCATGCTACGTTCGACCGTGGACCGCGCATTCCGGCCCTTCGTTGTTCTCTTCTCAACGCTCACCGCCGCGTTGTTCGTCGTCAGCTGGTTCATCTCCCAGCGCGTTCTTCATCCCACCCACAAGCAAGAAGACCACACGCTGGCCGACTTCGGTCTGCCGGCTGAGGATGTGACGATCCTCAGCCGGGACGCCATCAGGCTCGCCGGCTGGTACATCCCAGCGGGCGGCCCGCCGGCGCCGGGGATCGTGCTATCGCACGGTCACGGGCGCAGCCGTTCGGAGCTCCTGCCGCATGCCAACTTCCTGCATGAAGCCGGCTACGCCGTCCTCGTGTTCGATTACCGGCATCGTGGCGAAAGCGAGGGCAGCGAGGTTGCGATGGGCCTCAGCGAGCAGGACGACCTGCTCGCGGCGATCGACTACTTGGCAGGACAGCCCGATGTCGACGCCCGCCACATCGGCATCCTTGGCCTCTCCATGGGCTCGGTCGTCGCCCTCCTCGTAGCGGCCCGCGACCAGCGCGTCAAGACCGTCGTGGCGGAGTGCCCCTACGCGACCGCGGAGGCGATCATGACGCGCGCCCTCCAGCACTTCTACCACCTGCCGCGCTTTCCGTTCGCGGTTGCGGCAAAGCGGCTCGTCGAGCTGCGGCTCGGTATGTCGCTCGACATGGCCGACGCGATCGACGTGGTCCGGCGGATCGCCCCCCGCCCGCTCATGTTCATCGCCGACGAGGCCGATGCCGTCGTCGGTCCTGAAGAGACCCGCAAGCTCTTCGACGCCGCCCGCGAGCCGAAGCGCTATTGGCTCGTGCCCGGCGCCGGCCACTCGCGCGGCTGGCAGGCGGCGCCTGAAGAATACGAACGCCGCGTGCTGGAGTTCCTGCTCACCTCGCTGGGCGAGCCAG
>JADFRJ010000130.1 GCA_022561355.1 Chloroflexota bacterium
TGGCCCCGCCGCCGGGGCTTCTGCAACCTAGGCTAGCTGGTTGCGGTGAGAGCGCGGAGGGGGCGGTGGCAGTGGGAAGACGTGTCATCGTTCCGTTGCCTGGGCGGGATGCTTCGCGTAGGCTCGTATCGCCTCTCCGAGAGGTGAATCCACACATCCCCAGCGGCGAGGGAGTAGCGCGAGGAGTCGGCGACGTGGCGGAAAGTCACGATCTAAGTAGCCCTGGCTTCAGCCATACCGTTGCTCCAGCGGCGGTGCTAATCGCTGCCGTCGTCGCATGCACGGTCGCCTCGTTGGTCACGTACTGGCCCCGACTCCACGATTACTTCGTGCTAGATGACTTCACCTGGCTGCGAGCCGTTAGCAACCACTCCTTCCTGACCGTGATGTACCGCGCCTTCACGTTTCCTGAACCGGCCTGGGATGACGAAGTGACCTTCTTCTGGCGGCCGCTCGTCGATCTCTATTTCTACGCTGCCCAGCCCGTCGGACTGCGTCCTACGGCGTACCATTTGTTCAACTTCCTACTGCATGGCGCGGTAGGAGGCTTGGGCATCTTCTTCATCTGGCGCCTGACGAACCATCTGGCCGCCGCGGCGGTGAGCGGCCTCCTGTTCGTCATGGCACCGACGTATGACTTTGCCGTCACCTGGATATCGCAGGTGTCCGAACTCTTCGGCGCCGTCTTCATCCTGGGAGTATTGGTGACCTATCACGCATACCTTGTCGCCGAGCGTCACCGCAGCATGCTCAAATGGGCGACGGCAGGCATCGCGCTCCTCGCCGTTCTCTCCAAGGAGTCAGCGATTATCGTGCTGCCGCTGCTCGCTGCGCTGGCGATCGCGGTACCGCCTGAGCGGCGCCGGAGAAGCTGGGCCGAGATCGCGTGGTCCCTGGCGCCGCTGTTCGTCCTTGGCGCTGTGTTCTCCACGGTGATGATCGTGCATCAACATCAGATAGATGCCGGGACATTTGAGATTGGGCCTCACATGTTCCGTAACGTCCGCGATTACCTCGAGTGGATGGTGTTGCCCTTCGACCCGCGGTCATACACGCTCGCGCGTTCGCTGCTGGCGGGAGCCTTTATCATGGCTGGGGTACTCTCCGTTGTTCTTCGACAACGCGCGCTGGCGTTCCTCTTCGTCTGGACGATCATCGCTCTCATGCCATTCTCCGGCTTCGTGTTCGGCATCGAGTTTCGATACGCTTACCTGGCGACCCTTCCGCTTGCGGCGTTCGTAGTTGTTGGCGTGTTCACTCTCGTAGAAGCAGTGCCTCGAGGGAACCGTTCACTCGTCTATGGCGCGGTCGCTGCGGTGTTCGTCACTGCGCTGATCGTTACTCCTATGCGGACGCAGGACTTCCAAGGCTGGATCGTCTTCCAGTCCCAAGGCTACGAAGGGATGGTGCATGGCGTTCGTTCCGTCTGTGGCGACATGCCGCCCGGCACAGAACTCTTTCTCAAGAACGTGCCGTACTATGACCTGTTTGGTAACTCAACGCCAGCCGCCGTCAGCATTTTTTACGATGACGTCCACGCCTACGTTGTGGACGAGTACCCCGGTCTGATCGCCTTCATCGAGGACAAGTGTGCACTGGAGTACGATTCGGCTATCGGGCAGTACGTTCGCGTGACGGAGTTCTGATCTGTTCGCGTTCGCCCTTCACGCCGCTCACTGCTCCCGCCGGTCGCCCCACTGCTCCCAGTAGACGACCTTCTCGACGGGCATGCGCTCCGGGGGACCGAACCGCCCCTTCGGCCAGCCGAGCGGGATCAGGGCCATGGTCTCGATCCCCTCGGGGATGCCGAGCAGCTCCTTCACCTCCGCCTCGTGGAGCTTGTGGAGGCTGGTGAGCGTCGTGCCCAGCCCCAGCGCTCGGGCCGCCAGCATCAGGTTCTGGACGGCAGGGTAGATCGACCCTCCACCACCGGCGGCGCCTCCGCCGCGGACGGTGGCGATGATCAGCACGGGCGCCTCCGCCAGGTGATGCGCTAAGTAGTTCGCCGAGCGGTACACGCGCGACTGGCTCGAGTCGTCCTGCCCGGGCTGGCCGCCCCCGTCCGCGTAGACCTTGTTCCAGGCGTCAAGGTAGTACTCGCCCAGCTTGCGCTTGGTCTCAGCGTCCCGCACGACGATGAAGTTCCAGGGCTGGCGGTTGCCGCCGCTGGGCGCCTTGATCGCGGCGTCCAGGATCTTCCAGACGTCCGCGTCACTGACCGGGTCGTCCTTGAGGCGGCGCATCGCCCGTTGCGTCCCGATGGCTTCAAAGAGATCCATGTTGTTAATAACCTCCGCTTCGTTCAACTGCGTTGCGATTGCAGGGCCTACAGTAGCGCATCGATGGCCTGAGTCGCACGCTTCACGATGCGGCGCAGCAGCCGGCGAGAGCGCGGAGGGGGCGGTGGCAGCGGGAAGACGTGTCATCGTTCCGTTGCCTGGGCGGGGTGGTTCGCGTAGGCTGGCACATCTAGCCTCTGCGGGAGGTGAATCCAAGACGCCCCATGGCTGCGGGGACTAGTACGAGGGACCCGGCGAGGTGGGGTGCATGATCCTCTTGAGACTCATCAATGGCGAGACCGCGTTCCGCATCACGCAACGCATTGTCCCTGATTTCGTCATCCTCAGTAGCCTCACCGCCGCCGCCATCTTCATCGATTGGGACTTCCTCACGACGGGCGATTACCTGCCATTGTTCTGGGGAGACTGGGTTCAGCATGCGTATCGGACTCGCTTCATACAAGAGCACGGTTTGGCGACGTGGGACCACAACTGGTCAGGTGGCATATCGCTGTTCCAGACGTACCAGTTCGTCCCACACGTCATCACAGCCATCGTCTCTAGCACGTTTGAAGCCTCTATCGGGCGGACGATGTTGTTGTTGGAAGGCGTGCTCCTGATCTGGCTGCGCGTCTCAGGCTACGTGGTGGCGCGGGCGATGCGGCTGCCAGTAGCCGCGGCGGCGTTTGCGGGTGTCATCACGTTCGGCATCAACAACTACGCCGGGGAGGTGCTGAGCTATGCGGCACTTTGGGGTCTGGCGTTGGTTCCGGTCCTGTTCTTCTTGATCTACCGGTATGCGGAGCGTCCAGCGATCTACCCGATCGCGGTCGCAACGGGGATAGGCATGTACGTGCACCCCCACCTGGCACTGGTCGGTACTGTTCTCCTCCTCGCTGCCTTCGTCATGAGGCCGCTCACGAAAGAGCGAACGATGAGGTTCACCCTTCAGGCGGCGTTGGTCGTCCTGGCTTCGGCGTTCTTCTGGGTACCCGCGCTCTTGTCGGCGAGGCCGCCCATGCAGGACCCAGCCTCTGCTGACCCGGCGTTTATTCGCGGCATCCTTGCCGGCGGGGTCGATCTCTTCTCGGGTCTTGTCTGGGTGCTGATACCTATCATCGCGGCATCGTTTGCGATCTTCTGGAAAACGTTGCGCTTGGAACCGTTCAAGTATGTCGCGATCTTCGCCGCGCTAGTCCTATTCTTGATCGGCGTATCATATGCCGGTGTCGGGCCTGAGCGCGTGCGCCTCATGCAGAGTGTGAGGCTCATCAGCGTGCTGCCCCTCGCTATTGGCCTAATGGGCGCGCTGGCGATGGACGCGGCGACGCGACACGAAGGTCCCATTCGGCGCTGGCAGCCGACGGCCTCACTCTTCGGGTTGGGGGCTGCTCTCGTCTTATTCGTTCCGCTCTTCATGTTCGCTGAGAACCATCCGTATCGGCCGGCGAATTTCGGGAGGGACCCAATCCAGGAATGGTTTTCGGAGAATCAGGACGAGATCAACGGGCGGGTCTGGCTAGGTGACTTGCCAACAGCCCTCTACACGTACCGCAACTTCGACGAGTTCCAAGCGGTGATGAGCCACCACCCGGCAGGCGATTGGTCGCTCCTGGCCCGGCCGATTCAGGAAGGTGTTATCATCGGCGAACCGCCGCTTGGCACTACCGAGATGTACTTAAAGGCGATGGCCACAACCCACTTGGTAGTTGAAAGTGGAGGAGCCTTCTCGAGACTGGTCGAAGCGGACGCAGTCCGCTCAGAGTCGTACCGTGTTGTCCAACGCTTCCCGGAGTCTGGGACGCTGGTGTATCAGATGCCGTGGGATCCCATGTATGCGTTCTTGACCGAGGCGGCAGGTCTTCCAGAGATAGAGGTGGCTGCCGAGCGTTACAAGACGCCTGATGAGCGAAGGCGGAGGGATGAGCAGGTGGCGACGTATGCCGAGCTTGCTTACTCGACCGCCGTCACATCCGTGGAGGTCGAGTATCCTTCCCCCACAACGATGCGAGCATCTCTGGGCGGCCTTTCGCGCGATCAGTATCTTGTCATCGCTGAGAATTGGGATCGAGCTTGGGAGGCCGAGACGGAGGATGGCAGGCGCTTGGCCTTGGAACGGTACGGTCCTAACTACATCCGCGTCGATGTCTCAGAGCTGGAAGGAGACGTCACGATCGAACTCCGCCACAAGATGTCGAACGACTGGAAACTCGGCATCGCATTGACGCTGCTCTCTGTCCCGGCGGCTGGCGGCCTGGTGCTCTGGGAGCGCCGCCGCCAGCGGTGACGCTTACTCCCGCGGCCAGCCGCCAGGCCGCGGCCCAAGACCGCCTGGTGTGGGGAGGGTGTCCACCACCCATCAAGGCAGCCTACATCGCCGGCCGCCGAACGCCTCTGATATACTCCCGCCGTAGAGCCGCGTCGCGCATCGACAGACCTGGTGCCAGATATGCCAGCCACCGCTACACCATTCGTCGTCATGGCCAAGCCGTTGGGCCCCATCTGCAACCTCAACTGCGGCTACTGCTACTATCTCGGCAAGACGAGTCTCTTCCCCGCCGGAGAGCGCTTCCGCATGGCCGATGAAGTGCTGGAAGCCTATGTCCGCTCGTTCATCGAGGCGAGCCCTGGCCCGATCATCCATTTCGTCTGGCACGGCGGAGAGCCGGCCTTGCTCGGCCTGGACTTCTACCGCAAGGTGATCGGCCTGCAGGAACGCTACCTCCCGCCGGAATGGACCTGCATCAACAACCTGCAGACCAACGGCGTGCTGCTCGACGACGAATGGTGCGCCTTCCTGGCGGAGCATCGGTTCCACGTTGGCATCAGCATCGACGGCCCCGCGCGATTTCACGATGCCTGCCGAGTCGACAACGCCGGACGCCCCACGCACCAGCGAGTCACGCGGGCGCTGAGGCTCTTGCAGCGCCACGGCATCGAGCCCGACGTCCTCTGCACCTTGACCGCCGTAACCGCTCCCCACCCGCAGGAGGTGTACCGCTTCTTCCTCGATCATGGCGTCACCTGGCTGCAGTTTCTCCCCGTCGTGCAGCGAACGCAGGGCGGTGGCGTATCAGAGTTGTCGGTCACACCCGAGGCGATGGGCGACTTCCTTTGTACCGTGTTCGACGAGTGGATCCGCCACGATATGCGCCGCCTTGTGGTGCAGACCTTCGCGGAGTGTATGAACGTCTGGCTGGGCAGGCCGGCCAGCCTGTGTACCATGGCGGAGACCTGCGGACGGGCGCTCGCCATCGAACATGATGGCAGCGTTTACTCCTGCGACCACTTCGTCGAGTCCGAGCACCGAATCGGCAACGTGTCAACCGACGCACTCGCGATGCTCGTCGACGCGCCCGAACAGGTCGCCTTCGGGCTGGCCAAGCGCGATGGACTGCCGGACTGCTGTAAGGAGTGTGCCGTTCTGGCTGTCTGCAACGGAGGGTGTCCCAAGGATCGCTTCATGCCGGCTCCGAACGGCCAGGAAGGCCTCAGCTACCTATGCGCTGGCTACCGGCAGTTTTACGAGCATATTTCGCCCTACATGGAGAGAATGGCGGCCCTGGCTCGCAACCGGAAGCCCGTGTCCGGGATCATGACCGAACTCAAGCTGAAGGAGGCCGCCGACGAAGAGCCATGGCGTATGGCCTCGCGCAACGATCCGTGCCCGTGCGGGAGCGGCCGGAAATTCAAGCGCTGCTGTCTGTCGACGTATCGTCCCCGCCTGTGACCCTCGCAGGCGCGCCTGGAGTGAGCGCGTGCCCTGCGCTTCGCCGCAGGCTACGCCGCGTACATGCCTTCTGACCCATCTCTCCCAGCCACCCCGCTGTTAGACTCCGGTGGTGAGCGAATCGAATGTGACTCCGCCCGAGAACGTGCCCTCTGATGAAGAAACCGCTGCGCCGGAAGACGCACCGCAAGCAGACGATCGGGGCTGGGCGTGGATCACCCGACCGTTCGTCTCGCTCTCCTATCCAGCGTTCCGGCTCTTCTGGCTGAGCAACCTGGTCGTCGCGCTGGGGCTGATGGTGCAGTTCACGGCCCAGGGCTGGCTCGTCGTTCAGCTCACCGACTCGGCCCTGCTGCTGGGCCTCGTCGAAGGTCTCTTCGGGCTCGCCTTCGCGGGCGGCTCGATCCCGATGGGCATCATCGCCGATCGCTTCAACCGGCGCGACCTCCTGCTGATCGATAACTTCATCGCACTGCTCGCGGCGGCGGCGATCGGCACGCTGGCGATCACGGGCACGATCCAGATATGGCACGTGGTCTGCGTTTCCCTGCTGGGCGGACTGCTTATGTCCGTGCGGTTCCCCGCAAGCCAGGCGATGGTCGCGCGGCTCGTGCCCAGACAGCACCTGATGAACGCGACGTCGCTGAACACCGCGAGCGGGAGCCTGCCGAACATCGCGGGTCCCGCCGTCGGAGGCGTGCTGATCGGCGTCGTCGGCATCGGCGCCGCCTACTTCGTGACGACGGG
>JADFRJ010000131.1 GCA_022561355.1 Chloroflexota bacterium
GCGCCGCGTACGTCTACGGGCGCGACGAAGGCGGCACGGACAACTGGGGTGAGGTGAAGAAGCTCACCGCGTCAGACGCGGATGCGGAAGACATCTTCGTCTTCGTTGGCGTCAGCGGTGATACCATTATTGTCGGCGCGCCCCGCGAGGATACCCCAGCCGCCGACGCTGGAGCCGCGTACGTCTTCGGCCGCGACATAGGCGGCCCGGACAACTGGGGCGAGGTCACCAAGCTTACAGCCTCCGACGCCCAGGCGGGCATCTTCTTCGGGACCAGCGTGGCGGTCAACGGCGAAACAGCCGTCGTAGGCGCCGAGGATCTTGACGGCTTGAACGAAGGTGCGGCGTACGTCTTCGAACGTAACGCGGGTGGTCAAGACAACTGGGGCGAAGTGGCTAAGCTCACCGCTTCAGACGGCGGGCCTGGCGACCGCTTTGGCGGGGCCGTGGGCGTCAGTGGCGTCTCCGCCGTCGTGGGCGCTTTCGCGGCTGACGGCGGTCCGAAATCGCAGACGGTGAGTGGTTTGTATCGCACCGCCGACTAAAGCCGGCGGCATGGTGAGTAGGCCGCAAGGTCGTTCGGCTCTTGTTGCGCCCCAGAACTGTGCTTGATTAGCGAAACCTGGTACTCTCATCTTCGCGACAAGGAGGTATGGAGTGGGGCCACGACGAATCCTGGTAGCCTTGGGGGTCGTGGCGCTACTGGCCCTCATGGGCTGGTATGTGCGCACTGGCGCCGCCCAGGTTGACGGGCCCTCGGTCGCCATCGGCTCAGTCTCGCTCGTTGTCGGGGAGCAGGGCTCGCTGAACCTGCAAGCGCTCAAGATGACTGACCCGGGTCTGGGGTACTGGGTAATAGACATCATATACGATCCAGCGGTGATAACGGCGGTAGATTGTAGCGCTCACCACGGTGGCATCTGCAACCCGGCGTTCGCTTACAACACCGCCCGGGTCACTGGAGCAAACAGTACGGGCCTGGTAGGAGATAACTTGCTAGGCAGCGTCGTCTTCAGGTGCGAGTCTCAAGGCGCCTCCCCTGTTACCCTCAAGGTGGAGCTGCGCGATGCCACGATCGGCGACGGGCAGCCTATAGCCGCGACCACGCAGAACGGGGCTGTCACTTGCACGGCAGCCACGCCAACCAACACCGCGACCAATACGCCCACGCCGACGCCTTCTGCCTCGCCTACGCCGATGCGAACACCGCTCTCAGTTGCTGGTGGCGTGGATTGTGAAGGCACCACGAACAGCATCGACGCCGCGCTGATTCTCCAGCACAATGCAGGCCTGGTGGGTTCACTGGCCTGTCAGAGCGCGGGGGATGTGAATCACGACGGCCGGATCGATGCGGTCGATGCTGCGCTGATCCTGCAGTACGTGGCGGGGCTGATCGACAGCCTCTGACCTAGGGCCGGCTAGTCACCCCAGCAGCAGGCACTCGACCTCGTCGCCGGGTTCGATAACGGGGACGTCCTCTGGCACGATGGCGAAGGCGTTGGCGAGCGCCATCGACATGAGGATGCCGGAGCCCTGCGGGCCGGTGAGCGACGCGGTGTACCGGCCGTCATCGCCCTTCTTGACGATCGCGCGGGCGTAGATCCGGCGCGCGTCGGAGTTCACGATCCGCTCCTGGGCGATGGCGGTGACGCGTCGCCGCTCCCAGCCGCTCTTGCCGAGCATCTTGTAGACCGCCGCCCGGCCGAACAGTTCGAACGTCACCATGCTGCTGACGGGGTTCCCGGGCAGCCCGATGTGAGGGACCTTCCGATCGTTGATGGGGAACGCGCCGAACGCGAGCGGCTTGCCAGGCTTCATGCGCACGGTCCAGAAATCGATCTCGCCCTCCTTAGCCAGCACGTCCTTCACCACGTCGAAATCGCCACGCGAGACGCCGGCTGACGTGATCAGCATGTCGGCATCCAGCCCTTCGCGCAGCTTTGCGGTCAGCGCTTCGATTGTGTCCGCCGCGATGCCCAGCCGCTTCGGGATGCCACCGGCTTCGCGCACCATGGAGGCGACGCTGTAGGCGTTGCTGTCGTAGATCTTGCCCGGCGCGATCGGTTCGCCGACATCGAGAAGCTCGTCGCCCGTCGAGAGGATGGCGACGGTCGGGCGACGATAGACCTGCACCTGCGCCTTCCCCAACGAGGCGAGCACGCCGATCTGAGCCGCGTTGAGCGCGGTGTCTTTCGGGATGACCATGTCGCCTCTGCGTACGTCCTCGCCCGCGCGGCGGACGTTGGCGCCCGGCTTGGCCGCTTTCAGGATCTGGACTTCGGACGTAGGCTTGGGAGCGCCCTCCAGCGCTTCGTCGGTCTCCTCGAACGGCACCACCGAGTCCGCGCCATCGGGCATCGGGGCGCCGGTCATGATGCGCACGGCGCTGCCACTCGCCACTTCGCCGTCGTAGAGGTAGCCCGCGGCCAGTTCGCCCGCGACGTTCAGGCGGACAGGGCCGGCCTCGCTGGCGCCGGCGGTGTCGGCGGCGATCACCGCGTAGCCGTCCATCGCCGTGTTGTCGAGCGGGGGGATATCGAAATCGGCCCTGACGTCTTCGGCCAGCACCTGGCCGAGGGCGTCCGTGATCGGCTGGGTCTCAGGCTCGAGGCGTTCGAAGTACGAGAGGATGCGCTCCAACGCCTCCTCCACGCTGATCATGTCCTGGCTGTCCATTGCGAGTCTCCCCAGAACTAGTGGGACAGGCTTCAGCCTGCCGCGTGCTCTCAGCTCAAGCTGAAGCGCCTATCCCAGCGAGACGGCCAGGCAGGTCGTCGTGCGCTGCACGCCTTCCACTCGCTGGATGCCGTCGGTGATGCAATTGCCCAGCTTGTCTAGATCGTCCGCTTCCAATTGAACGATCACGTCGAACGGGCCGGTAACGGTGTCGACCGTGAGCACTCTGGCATCAGCGTGCGAGAGCTTCTCGACGGCCTCACCCACGCTCTTGGCTTTGCCGACCTCACCTTCGATCAGGATGTATCCACGCACTGTCATCGTCATTCCTCCTCAGTGTCGTCAGCGGTGTGCCGCCATCGTACCGCCGAAGGGGGAGGGGACTCAAGGGCGAAACGAAGGGAAACGAGCCTACGGGCGTTCGGGCGGCTCCTCAACGGCTTTCGCGCGAGTCTCGACTCGCTCCCTGGCGGTCAGCAGCAGCCCCCGCGTCATGTCTTCAAGGTCTTCCAGCTCTTCGACCGACAGCTCTTCGACGCGTTGCAGGTAGTAGTTGATCGTGTCGACTAGCTGCCGCTTGGGCGTTCGCCAGGTGAGAATGAAGTAGGAGCTGAACGCCGCGATCACGCTGCCGAAAAATAGGCTTACGCTGAGCACGGTGTAGATTGAGCCAAAGATCCGGCCGCCTGCTGTCTCGACGCTGACGCCACTGTGCCCGACGGTGCTGAACGCGGAGACCGCCCACCAGAGGCCAACCCAGTAGCTCGTCATGTCCGGGTCCGCTGCCGTGCGCTCGAATAGCCAGACAGGGACGGGACCGATGATGACGAGCACCAGGAGTGCGAAGAGGAACCAGAGGATGGGCGTCTGCGTGGCGATGTCCCGGAAGAGGCGGAACGCTTCGACGAGCGGGGCCTCCAGCCGCCGCTCGATCAGCGGCAACTTCGCCCGGCGTGTGCGCACACGCAGCACGCGGTCGCCCGGCTTCAGAGTGCGCACGGGGCGCTGTTCGCTCGTGTCGTCGCTCATCGCTGGCTGCTCAGTCTGCTGCCTCACGGAGAATGGTAGGAGATCGCGATCCGCCGATCAACGCGGGTGGCGCGAAACGCGTTCCACATGCCTGCAGAACCGGAGGTTCCGCCAAGGTTGCCCGCGGCCGTCGCCGAATTGCAGAACGACGCCCAGAACGTCAATCAGGTTGATGACCGCTAAGAGTGCGAGATCGGTGGTCTCCCTTACCGGGCCATGGCCGTCTTCGTTTGACGGAATAAGAGATAAGCCGAGCGAAACCGGCCCCAGCAGACATCGGCCCCGCGCAGCCTGGGGGAGAGGAACGGATTCCGCCCGGGCGTCTAATGAGCAGTACCTATCTCCCACCATGAGCTTGTACGAGCTGGTGTGGCTTCGTATCTGAATTCAGGCCCTCTGCGCGTCCGTCATGCTAAGAGCTGACGGGCTGGGCTAACGAGCGGGATTGCAGGCTTGGATTGCAGTTTTGCTGAGAGGGAGCCGCAGCTACCGGACGGTGCCTGCCTCTGCCTTGTCCCGATCTAGTGCTTCTTGCGAGCGAGACACATGGTTGTTGAACATCTCTCTTCCAGCTTCAAGAATGTCGAACAGCCGAGGATCTACGACGGAGTAGAATACGGTCGTCCCTTCTTTGCGTGCGTGGACAATGTTCTTGTGCCGCAGCTCAGCGAGATGCTGGGAGGCGCTAGCGGGTTCAGAGTCTAGAAGCTCTTGCAGTTCGCTTACGGTCTTCTCCCCCTCCTTGAGCGCTTCCAGCATCTTGAGTCGGCCAGGGTGTGCCAGAGCCTTGAATAGCTCGGCCTTGAACAGGCGTAGAGGGTGCTTCAATAGACTCTCCTCCAGTTTCAGGCGTTAGCCCATGGTAGCAGATCGCTAATTCCTGCAGGTATAGTAGTCTAGCTATATCAGGATACAGTGATATTGCACTATAGCCATATACCATGGTATACCAAGATCGATGGGTAACGTTCTCAACGGCCACGATAAAGCCCGACCGATTAGAACTGTTAAGCCGGGTGACCGCGTCATTCGAATGCGCACCCGGCGCACCCGGCTCCCCATCATCGAACGCGGGGCCTCGACGCCGGTGTCCGAAGGCATCCAGATGCTCGTGGATATCGGCAAGCAGACGCCCGTCCTGTGGTTCATCGGTGCTCTCGCAGTCCTCGTTGTCGTAGGACCCATTCCTGTCTGGCTCTTCGAACAGACGGCGGATAGCGCTGACATGAACAGCTATTGGGTCGGCCTCTGGTGGGCTGTTTCTGCGTTCAGCACAGCCGGACACAGCGGCGTGGTAGTCGAAACGGTGGGCGGGCGAATCGTCGGGTCGATTTACACCGTGCTCAGCGTGGGGCTCTTCTTCGGTAGCGTTTTAGCGGCATTCAGCTCCTACTTCATCCTGACGTGGCGGAAGCCGAAGCGACAGGTGGTCGACACGATCAATTACTACCTCCAGCGCATAGATGACTTATCGGCGGACGAGATTGACGACCTCCAAGACATGACGCGTGGCCTGTTAGTTACGGCCAGAGAGCGCGCCGACGACGAAGCGCGACCCGATTCACAGACCATAGAGGTCTAGCCAGGAAGGACGAGGGAGAGACGTGCTCACTCTCGACCTTTACTGCTCCAGCGCTGCGGCGACCACCGCGAGCAGTAGTCGTCGTGTCGGAGTGCGTCTCGTCTTGATCATTCCCTCCTGACCAGGGCGCGGCTTCCCTAAGGCCGCTATGTGGCTGCATTCCCTATCGGCGACTGCCGCGAGACCGGCAGTGGGGTTCTCCCATCCTGTTTCGTTTGACCGCATCCGCACTGGGCGGGGTTCGCCCGCGTTGTCGCTCATCGCTGGCTGCTCAGTCTGCTGCCCTCACGTAGGAGCATGGTAGGAGATCGCGATCCGCCGATCAACGCCGAAGGCGCGAAGGACGTTCTGACAGACCTGACTGGCACCACTTGGGCAGGCTGTATACTGAACCCCGTTCATGATCTGTGAGTCTTGCGGCCATGAGAACCGGGAGGGCGCGAAATTCTGTGGCGCGTGCGCTGTGCCGCTGGGCGCAGCCGTAAGCTGCTCCAAGTGCGGGACGCCGAATCCTAGCGGCCAGAGCTTCTGCGACAGCTGCGGCGCACCCCTAGAGCAAACCCAACCTCCTGCAGCCAAGACGCCTACCCCTGCTCCCGCTCTCCCAGCCTCGTTCGCCTCCGGCCGCTACCAGGTGCAGCGCTTCTTGGGCGAGGGCGCCACGAAGCGCGTCTACCTTGCTCACGATAACCGCCTCAGCCGCGACGTGGCCATCGCCCTGATTAAGAGCGCAAGGCTGACCGAAGAGGGCATCGCGCGGATCCAACGTGAAGGGCAGGCGATGGGCCAGCTCGGCGACCATCCGCACATCGTCACCGCCTACGACCTCGGCGAAGAGGCGGGCCAGCCTTACATCGTCATGGAGTACATGGCGGGCGGCGACCTGGAAGCACTGATTCAGAGCAAAGACGGCGAAGGGCTACCGCTAGAGGACGCGCTCCGCATTGGCGACGAAATCGCCCAGGCGCTGGAGCACGCGCACGGCCATGGCATCATTCATCGCGACCTCAAGCCCGGGAACATCTGGCTGACCAAAGATCGCACCGCGAAGCTTGGCGACTTCGGCTTCGTGCTCGCCGCCGATCGGTCGCGTCTCACCCAAGCCGGCATGATGATAGGCACGCCGTACTACATGCCGCCGGAGCAAGCGTTGGGTGGGGAGGTGACGGCTGCCTCTGACCTTTACTCACTAGGCTGCGTGCTGTACGAGATGGTCGCTGGCCGGCCGCCCTTCCCCGGCGACGATCCGACGGCCGTGATCAGCCAGCACATCAACAACGCCCCCGTCGCGCCGTCCTGGCACACCGACCACTGCCCGCCCGATCTCGAAGAGCTGATCCTTAAGCTGCTCGCCAAAGCACCGGATGACCGTCCGCAGTCGGCGGCTGACGTGCGGGAGGCGCTGGGCCGCGTCGACCCAACCGAGAAGAGCGCATCGCACGAAGAGGGCAACGTTCTCGA
>JADFRJ010000004.1 GCA_022561355.1 Chloroflexota bacterium
ACGTCGGCAGGCCGCGCTCTCGCGACAGCTCGCGGATCTCGTCCTTCGTCAGTCCTGCCTCGATGAGCGGGCTGCGGACGCCGTGCTCGGCTGCCGCGATGCGGCCGGGGCGATGGTCGCCCGTGTCATCGACGTTACAGCCGTCGATGACGTATGCGAAGTCGCGTTCGCTCGCCAGCGCGGCTAGCAGCCCGTACAGCTCCGTTTTGCAGTGGAAGCAGCGGTCCGGCCCGTTCTCCACATAGCCGTCGCGCTCCATCTCGTGCGTCTCCAGCAACTCGTGCGCGATCCCGATTTCGGTAGCGAACGCCTTCGCCTCATCGACCTCCGACTCCGGGATCGAGGGCGAAACACCAGTAATGGCCAAAGCCCGTCCGCCCAGCACCTCCGCGGCTACGGAGACTACGAACGTGCTGTCGACGCCGCCAGAGAACGCGACGATCACCGAACCCATCTCACGAAGGATGGCCTCGAGCTGCGCTAGCTTCGCCTGCGCTTCTGTCATGGCTGTGGCCATCGTATCATGTGTGCCTATCAGATGCGATGGCGCGCGCCAACAAGGCCGAAGCTACAGCGAGTCTGCGCCCGCGCCGATACGTAACTGAGAGGATCTGTCTTTCAGATGAGGGGCGGTCTCTCTATTGCCGCGCGCCAGCCCGGGAGCCGGATGGGTAAACAGTCTTCAAGCAGGTTCTACTTCACGTTCGCAGCCTGGACGTTCCTCGCCGTCGGTATCGTAGCCGCGGTCGTGACTATTCTCCAGCTCCAGAGCGTTGGTTCCCAGGCTGAGGCTGACGCCACGGCGGCCGTCAACCGCACCGTTCTGCCAGCGCTCGGCCTGGACGCCGCAGACATTAGCGCCGGCGACTTTGAGGACTTTATGGCGAACGCGGACGTGTTGCTCGGCCAGCAGGACGTCCAGGCGATTCGCCTCTTGAGCGCGGACGGCGAACTGCTCGCCGAGGTTGGCGCGGGCCAGGACGCCCCGACGGATCTCCAGGCAGTCATGAGGGCTGCCGAGCAAGGAGCGGCCATGCGGCACACGGACTCTCAGCAGGGAGACGTGCTCCAGAGCTACGTACGATTCTCGCCGGAGATCGTGATCGAAATCCAGCAGGACTACGAGCCCATCGCAAGCTCTGTCTCGACCGGTCGCTGGCGTCTCGCGCTCATTGCGTTCGCCGGGACTGCTGTCGCGCTCGTCCTCCTCCAGACGATCCTCTGGGCGGCCACACACGGCATGCGCAACGGGTACGACCGGCTGCTGTACCTCTACCGCAGCGGCCAGGCGATGAGGTCGACGCTGGACCTGACAAGGATTCTGGAGCAGCTGGCACGCGACGCCGCCACGTACACGAACTCCCGGCTCGGCCTGGCAACCCTGCTCGAAGAGGAGACCGGCGATTTGATCTTCCGCGCGGGCTATGACGCCAAGGACGGCGAGACCATTCAATACGCTCGCCAGGTCGATCTCTGGTACATGCGCCGCTGCGCCGTCACCGGCGAGATGGTGTTCGCGCCTGAGGAGGACTTCCCATACGATCGCATCCTTGGGCACGAGGACACCGACATTCGGCCGGTCTCAGTCCTTAACATCGCGATCCCTGGCCATAACGGCCCGATTGGTGTCGTCACGCTGGTCCGCCCTTCCGCTGAGGGCGGTTTTAAGACGGTCACGATTGAAGTGGTCGAGGAGTTGGCCGCACAGGCGGGGATGTCCATCGAACAGGTCGCTCTCTTCACCAAGGCGCGCGACTATGCCGAGAACCTGGAGCAGAGCTACGACGGCACGCTCCGCGTGCTCATGGCGGCGCTCGACACGAAAGACTCGGTGACTCAGGGACACTCGGAGCGCGTCGCCCGCCTCACCGTCTCTCTTGCCAAGGAGATGAACGTAGCTAGCGACAGGGTGGTCGATATGGAGCGCGGCGCCCTGCTGCACGATGTCGGCAAGATCGGCGTTCCTGACACTATCCTCCAGAAGCCCAGCGCCCTCGACGATGATGAGTGGGAGGCGATGGAGAAGCACCCGCTCTACGCGGGCCTGATGATCTCGAAGGTGGCCTTCCTAGAAGGCGCGCTCCCAATCATCCTCTACCATCACGAGCGCTATGACGGCGCTGGCTACCCATTCAGGCTGGAGGGTAAGGCCATTCCGTTTGATGCGCGGATCTTCGCTGTTGTCGACTCCTATGACGCGATGACATTCGACCGTCCATACCGCAAGGCCATGCCGATCGCGGAAGCGCTAGCCGAGATCGAGCGCAACTCAGGCAGTCAGTTCGACCCAGAAGTCGTGGTGGCCTTCACGCGTCTCATTCGCAGGACGGAAGGCTTGGAGGCGCAGGCGGCGTAGACTCCTGCGCCTCGTGGCTTCCCGCCGCCCGCATGGTGCCGACTCCAGCGTTCATTTGACCCGTCCGCGAGCGTCTGGCTATCATTCGGTTGCCAATGCGCTCGTTGAGCGCGCGAACGCGCTCTCTGTCTGAGCGCGACTAGGAGAATGGACACAGATGGCCCCATCCACTGCGTTTCCGGGTAATATTGGGTTCTACCTAGCGCTCATCACGTTCTTCTCGCTCTTTCTGTTCCTAGCTGGCATTCGCGTGGCGGTCATGCTACGCGCCAAGCCTGAGAACCGGCTCGGCACGCTCGACGACATCATCGAGCGCCTGATGACGCTGCCCAAGTACGTCCTTGGCACGCGACGCCTCAACCGCTCCCGCTACTGGTACGCCGGCCTTCTCCATACGATGATTTTCTGGGGCTTCATGGTGCTCCAGGTTCGTACGTTCAACTTCCTCCTGGATGGCTTCCACGAAGCTGCCAGCTTTGAGAGCTTGCTCGGCTGGGTGTACACGGGATTCCGGCCCATCATGGAGATGTTCAACCTAATCGTCATCGTTGGCGTTGGTCTCGCCGCATTCCAGAGGATCGTGCTTAAGCCCGAACGCCTGACCCTCAACTGGGACGCCTGGTTCATCCTCTTCCTAACTTGGTTCTTGATGGTCACCGATGTGCTCGCCAACAGCTTCGCTATCGTCCTCGAACGCGGCGATCACGATGCCTATTCGTTCCTCGCGTTCGGTGCCGCCAACTACTGGGACTCCATCGGCATGAGTCAGGCTACGGCCGAGGCGCTCCACGCCAGTTGGTGGTACATGCACCTGTTCGACTTCCTGATCTTCCTCGCCTACCTGCCGATCTCGAAGCACTCGCACATCCTGACGGCGCCCTTCAACGTCTTCTTCCGCCGTCTCACGCCGACGGGCGTCCTCCAGCCCATTAAGGACATTGAGGAGCGGGAGGTCTTCGGCGTCGGCAAGGTGGAGGACTTCAGCTGGAAGCAGAACATGGACTTCTACACCTGTACGGAGTGCGGGCGCTGCGAGATCAACTGTCCTGCCTCCCTGACCGGCAAAGACCTCTCGCCGAAGAAGATCATGCACGACATGCGCGCCGTCGCCGAGGGGCAGGTCCGCGGCGCCATGGGCCTCACAGGCAGCCAGGACGAGCCGATCAAGCTGATTGACGCCGTGGGCTTCGACACGATCTGGGACTGCGTCAACTGCGGCGCCTGCCAGTACGAGTGCCCCGTCTTCATCGAGCACGTCCCAGCGCTCATGGACATGCGCCGCTTCCTGGTCATGGACGAGGCGAACATGCCGGAGACCGCGGCATCAACACTCAAGCAGTTGGAACAGCGCGGCCACCCCTGGCCGGGCGCCGCGTTTACGCGCACCTCCTGGATGGACGAGCTGGACTTCGAGGTGCCCAAGTTCGACGGGAAGCAGGAGTACCTCTTCTGGGTGGGCTGCACGGGCGCCCTCGTCGAGCGAAACATGAAGGTCACACAAGCCGTCGCGCGGCTGCTCAGGGAAGCGGGGGTCACGTTCGGCTGCCTGGGTGAAGAGGAGACCTGCTCCGGAGACCCTGCGCGGCGGCTGGGTAACGAATACCTGTTCCAGATCCAGGCCAAGCAAAACATCGAGACGTGGCAGGGCGTCAACGTGCAGAAGGTCATCACCACCTGCCCGCACTGCTTCAACACCATGAAGAATGAGTACCCGCAGTTGGACGGCCACTTCGAGGTCAAGCACCACACAGAGGTCTTCGCCGAACTGATCGCCGAGGGCAAGCTCCAAGTCACCGAAGAGCTTGCGGAGAAGGTGACCTATCACGATTCGTGCTTCCTTGGGCGTCACAACGACATCTACGAACCGCCGCGCGACATCATCAAGGCGATCCCGGGCGCGGAACTCGTGGAGATCCCGGACCACAATCGCGAGCAAGGGTTCTGTTGCGGCGCCGGCGGTGCGCACATGTGGGTCGAGGAGTCGAAGGGCCAGCGCATCAACCAGGTGCGCGCCTCGCAGGCGCAGGCCTGCGGCCAGCAATGCGGCTCGAACATCGTCGCTGCCAACTGCCCGTTCTGCATCCAGATGTTCGACGACGGCATCCCGTCGGTCGAACCCGACGAGGGCAAGCGTATGAAGACGTACGACGTGGCGGAGCTGCTCGAAATGGCCGTCTTCGGCTCGAAGAACGGCTCAGATCAGGCTGAGCCTGTCGAAGCTGCTGCTGCTACAGAAGGCGCCGCTGAGAGCGACCACGCGGAGTCTGAAGCATGACCGAAGAGTCTGAAAAAGACACCGGCGCGCCGCCAGCCATCGTCCTCTACGCCATCTACGCGACGCTCTTCGCCGTCCTTATCGCCGTCCTCATCCTCGTCGGCGTCTACGTGTAGGGCCACTTACGCAAGCAGCACACGGTAAGTGACCGGCTGAGAGGCCATATGACGTCCGCGGATGCACTCCCCTACACGATAGTTGGCCCGCAAGAAGAATCGCGAAGAGTAGAACTTTGGTCAGTCCGACGACTTCCCTTTGAACCGACTGGTTGGATGAAAGAACTTCGCGGAGAACTGCAGGAGGCCATTCGCTCACTGCCTGTCCAAGCGGAGGACATTCTTCATGCGACGTATACATCGAGTGAAGACACGTTTGTCGATGTCGAGAATGTTCTCTTCTACAACGTGGGGACTGGATGCTTCGCAAAGGCCGGCAGTTTAGGCTTACGCTTCGAGCGTGTTTTCGCATCGGCGCCGAAGTCGCCAACGGCCTTGGGCGGATCGACATTGCATCATCACCGCTACGAGACCGCGCCGCAGAGCGGCGCATTCGATCATTGGGAGCGCGGTGAGACACTGGCGTCGTGGACCGTACCGTCCATTCCTCTGCGACCTCAGCCATCCGCCGCTTTTGTATGGCTTCGCATGAAGGTTGAGGGAGAAATCAAGACCTTGGGCGAAAGTATCTCGTCTGCAGGTTTCGGCATGACGGTAACTATCCACCAGCCTCGTGGGAAAGCCTTGAACCTGCCCGCAGTTATCAAGCCGCTGCTTGACGGCGTTATCGCTGCATTGCATTCACACGACGGCTCGGCGCTTGAAGACGTATCCAACCGTTTAGCAGGCAAGTTGGCAACTAGCTCCAACACGGTTGCGCGGGCGCTGATGGATACACAACATGCCTGCTTGGGACAACGGACGTTGGTCCACCCCTTTCAGCAATTTGTTCAATGGAATCCGGCAGATGATCGACTGGTTGCGGCTGACATCGTCGTCGACCGGAATACGAACGAGCGACCGTGGAGTCTGTCGGGAGAGCTCTTTCTAGTGCAGAGCAGGAGTCCCATCTGACCCAGTTAACGAGAGCACGCAGTCATCCGCTCTCGCCAACTTGATTACTTCGAACTTAGACTCGTGGGCATTTACGTATAGGGCTAGGCCTCGGGCCTGGCCGTCTACCGGCCAGGCCACTAACCGCGGTGTTGCCGGCCGTCCCTACGCCAGCTCCGCCTGCAGTGTGATCTCTACGCCACCCCGAAGCGCGTTCGAAACCGGGCAGCTCTGCTCCGCTGTCCGAGCAAGCTCTTGGAACGCGTCGCCGTCGACGCCCGGTACCGTGCCCCGCACCGACAACTCAATGCTCGTGATCTTCAGTCCGCCCTCCACCCGATCCAGGGAGACCTCAGCGCTGACCTCCAGCCGCTCCGGCGGCGTCTCGTTCCGCGAAAGCGCCGCCGCCAGCGCCATCGAGTAGCACGATGCATGCGCCGCCGCGATCAACTCTTCGGGGCTCGTTGTGCCACGCCCGCCCTCCGTGCGCCGCTTCAGCGTGATCGGCTGCTCGGGAAAGGCCGCGCTCGCCACCGTTACCCGTCCCCCTCCGTCCGTCACCGAACCTTCCCAGACTGCGTTCGCCTGGTCCTTGCTCAACGCCATTGCGATCCTCCTTAGCTTGGAATAGCTACTTCGAAAAGAAAGCGATGCTTGCGGTGAAGCCGTGCAGGTAGTTCTCTGAGCCAACCGGCCCAATCTCTCCGTTACAGAAGAATCCCGCAAGCGGGATCGGGCCAAGCGCGTCCGCTATCGCCTTGGCATCGTGGTCCGGCGATCCAAAGAGCCCCTGACCCCGGCCGTTGCACGACCACAAGAGCGCCGCCACCGGCTCTCCTCCCGACAGAGCTGCCATCTTCTCCTGGTTGAGGAGAAGCCGTAAGTCCTCATCAGCAGCCTGCGCGTCTCGCACTTGGAACTGGAGCGTCTGGCCCTCGCGAGGAAGTGCGCTGACAGCGATAGCACCACTCTCTCGATCAGCTCCCAGGAGGTTGCGGATCAAGAAATCGCCCCGGCCGAAGTCTTCCCGGTACTCATCCATCGCCAAGCCGATGAGAAGGTTCTGTTGCGCTCGCTGCCGCTCTTCCGCCGGCAACTGTTCGATGGTCTCTGTCAGGACTTCCAGCGCTGGCCGGCCCGCGATGCTGCTGATGATCTGATTCTGTGCGCCCGTAATGGTCCAGGGGCGGCCAATGGGGTTACACCCCTGCGACACGATGCTTCGAATCTTCACCGGCCCTCCAACAGCGAGCGCAAGGGCGCCATCCGTGTGGACCTGCCCGTCCAGAAAGAGGTGCGTTCGCCGATTCTCCTGGTCCCCGGATGCCATGCCTCCGAGAAGAGGCACTCCTGGATAGGCCACTGACAACACGGCCAATAGCCCTTCGGCGTCGAGCGTGAAGGGATCGGCGAGTAGGATCCAGGTGCTGACATCGTCGAGCGGTACGCCCAACAGCTCTCGGGTAGCGTCGGCCGAATCGCATTGCTGGAGTTCCGCTTGCGACACATGCCGTGGTTCGAGCATGGCATCCGGCAGCGAGAGGGTGAGCAGTGTGAGGGCCGGTTCTCCCTCTACCTCGGTTGATGGTCCGATCACTCCTTGGCCGGAGCAGCCGATCAGGACACGCGACTGCAGCGCCTGCTGTGTGCGCTGGAGCAGTTCCGGAAACTCCTGTTCGTAAGCAGCACTCGCGAAGAGCACCGCGAGGTCCGGGCTTGCGACTCTCTCCGTAACATGTTGCAGGACTCCTGCTAAGGCCGCTCGCCAGTCAGGATGCCGGACGATCGCCGAGGCGGCTCCAACGGCCTTAGCCTCGCTCATAACCCTCCTCCTTCGCCGGTTCGGCCGGCAACCTTCGGTCTTGCCCGTCCGTTCTTAGCGGCCGTCCCTAGTAGGTTCTGTGTTCCAGCGAAAGGCCGCCGGGAGACTCAGGCCGCGCCGGCCTTGGGATCTCATTCGCTAGGTCTGCTTCCGCACCTCGGTGACAACGTTCATGATCGCGTCCACGAGGATTCGATCTCCATCCGCTGGTTCGCCATAGATCGAATCGTGCGAGATGCGAACTTCCTGGACGGAGTTAGGCTCTTTTTCATAGGTGACGAGGAGCCGGAAGTACGCCACCCCGTGGAGGTCGTACCTACTCACTTCCCGAATGATTGCCTCGCGTGCCATCTTCTGCCGTTCGATCCCTAGTTCAGCGCGATCAGTTCTACTTCATTGCCGTCTGGATCATCGATGTACATCCCTCTCAGAGGGAGAAACGGATGCTCGCCAAGCCGCACCTCGAAGCCTAGGCTCTGCAGCCGCTCCCGTTCTTGCTCGAAGTCTTGCGCCGCGAGTTCCAACCCGATGTGATGCAGCGCCCGTTGCGAACGCTCCGCAGGTGGGCCAGGAGCATCTTCGGGCAAAGGCACGAGGACGATCTGCTGAGGAACGTCTTTCGACTCTCCGACTTGGAGGAACACGGCCCCTCTGAAGTCAGGCGGAGACATGACGATCAGGCCGAGGGTGTCACGGTAGAACCGTAGCGCCTTCTCCATGTCACGCACCCAAATCACCAACTCTGTCAGGCCACGAATCGCGGACATCAAAGGTACTCCCAACTGTTCCTACTTTATGCAGCCAGAACTTAGGATACTATACTGGGTGGGAGTCCTGGCAAATGAGGAACTACCCCAGGGCTGAGGGTATGCCATGCCAACCGCCACGAAGCGAGACTACGAGACGGCGTTTACGGGTTTAGATTTCCCCGTGTCCAAAGCAGCCGTTATCAACCGGGCTCGGGACAACGGAGGGATCGATCGTGAAGTGTACGCCATCCTCTCCCAGCTCCCCGATAAGTCACACGAGTCCATGGAGGATCTACAGCAGGCGGTTCGAGCAATATACATCGCTGGCGGCGCTGCGCCAGACTCCCTCCCTCTCTAACTTCTCACTAGCGTTGGGGATTAACCTCCATGGCCTGGCACGAAGAGAGAGCATCTTGCAGCCAGCGACGAGGAGGCCGGCGATCGTCATAGAACGCTCTCTGTTCGTCCCGCTACGGCGGTAGGTCCGCGAGCAATCCAGCGTCGTACTGCAAGATCAGGAGCGCATCGATTGGACCGATGACACCGCTGCCGTTGACGTCGGCGATGTGCTGGCACGGCAACGACTGGCTCAAGTCGGCCCACATCTGGACGATCAGCGCCGCGTCGATGCTGTTGATGGCGCCATCGCAATTCACGTCACCCAGCGAGGCGGGCACGGGTGAGGTAATGTAACCGCCGTTCGGCACACAGTCCTGAAAGCCGTTGGAGTAGACGGCAACCGTGAAATCAAAGAACTGGTCTCCGCCTATCGCGTCAAGGGGCACGACAACTGTAAGCGATCGTTCGCCCCGAAGGATAATCGCGGATGGGTCGGGCTCGAACTCGGGCGGTGGCAGGCGGACGGGCTCGGAAAAGAAGTCAAACCGGCGAATCTCAGCTAGCAGACTGTCGGGAGCAATCTCGACTACGGCGTCGCTACCAAGCCTTCCTTCCGTCCCGCACTGGAAACTGAAATACGGCAAGCCTGTCGTGGTGTCCTGATCGCTATCGAATGAGATCTCCCCGGAGACGCTGCCACTGGCGAAGTCGCCCTGGGCGGGGAGCGGCTCGTCGAATTCGATCGTGATGCAGAAGTCGTCGTCGGTGAACGCGCCGCTGACAGATGTGATGTCCGGGCGGAAGACATCGTCAGGCGCCGGTCCGAAGAAGAACCCGGTCGCGTCATCGAGCGGGTCTTCGACTTTGAACTCAGGTGGCGGGCAGGAAGGCACTTCGATCGCCCGGAGATTGAAAGTGATTTCGTGCGGGTCGATGGGGAAGAACCTGCCTGCGGCGTTCGATTGCTCGTCCGCGCGACCGGCGAAGAAGACGTTTTCGAAGGTCAGCGTACCGAGTTGGAAGTAGTATGTCGTGCCTGCCTCCGCCTCGAAGCCGACACGCGTGGGGAAGGAGAACAAGGAGGAGCATGCGACCTCGGTCAAGTCCGCGAGAGCCGGCAGCGCTAGCAAATTGCCGACATCGCCGGTGTAGACGCCGATGGCGATGTCGTACGGCGCGCTGCCTTCCGTGTCAGCAATGAGGATCTCGTCGCGAGCCGCCGTGTAACTGTACCAGAGGGTGTACTCAACGCCGTAGGGCTGAAGGCAGCTCGGCGTGGGTTCACCGTCTTCGTCTGTGGCGGTGAGGTTGTTCACGGTCATGGTGAACGGTAGGGACGCCACGGGCTGAGCGTTGGCGAAGTCGTCGTTCGGCGGCGGGACCGCGATGGAGAGGTTGAATTGCAGGCTGAATCCTGGCGGCTCGGACGGCTCAGGCTCCGGCCCGAAGAAGAAGCCGGAGAATCGCGAGATCTGGAAGAAGTAGGTCTCGCCGGCTTCCGCCTCGAGCGCGACGGCGCTGCCCGGCAGGCTGCACTCCTCCCGGATTAGGCCAAACTTGCTCTCCGTCCAGATGCCGATGATGGCCGCGTAGTCGCTGCCGTCGGAGTCCGCCACGACGAATGTGTCCTCTTCCGGCGAGAACGAGTACCAGACGCTGGACTCGTTGCCATAGCCACAGGTTGGCTCGCCGCGCTGCCTCGTGGCCGCGGTCACATCGACGGAGTCGCTGAAGGGGAGCGCATCGACTAATAGGGCTTCTAGAAAGCCATCGTTCGCGGGCGGGTCGCCGGCCTCAAGGGTGAACGTGACGGCAGACAGCAGTGTTTCGAAGCCAAAGGCGAATGCGTCGACTTGGAAGAGGTAGGTCTCGCCCTCCTCTAAGCTGACTACCGCTCTGGCGCCGGTGAGGCTGAAATCAGCCGCACAGGCGACCCCCTCCAGGCCCGACGCAGTCTCACGCCAGACAGCGATCACGGTTCCGAGGTCATCGGCCTCGATGTCAGCGATGACCACACCGTCCTCGACCGCGGTGTAGCGATACCAGATGGTACCGCCGAGGCTAAAGGCGCAGGCAGGACGGGGTTCGTCGGGCTCGAACGTGGCGTTCTTGAGCACGGTCGGGCCGTCGGTGTAGGGAAGGGCGCCGACGACGGTGGCATTCGCGCGGTCATCGTTCACCGGACTGCCACAGCCAGGATCGGCGTCATCGGTGAGACCGTTTTGGTCGTTGTCAATGCCATCGCTACACGAACCCGGATTCGGTGTCTCGTGCTCGGGTGCGCTGTTCGGGTCCGTAGGGTCGGAGCCGAAGCGTTTCTCCGCCGCATCTTCGACGCCGTCGCCGTCGCTGTCGATAGGATCGCAGCCGGGGTCATCTGCGTCCGTCAGGCCGTCCCCGTCGTTGTCGATAGCGTCGGCGCAGAAGAAGACCGGCAGCCCCACGGATTCGAGGAGGGCGTCGAGACGGGCGTCTTCGGGGAAGCTGGCGGAGTCGTTGGGATCGGAGCCAAGGAGCACCTCAGTTGGATCAGACACGATGTCGTTGTCGCTATCGGTGCAATGGGGGTCCTCGCCGTCAGTGAGGCCGTCGAGGTCGTTGTCGACGCCGTCGGAGCAGAGTGGGAGGGAAGGTCCGAAAAAGATGGAGAGGAACTCGGCGCCGGTGCTCTCCGGCAAGCTGTTGGGGTCGTTCGGGTCGGACCCGGCGAGTTCTTCGGCGAGGTCGCTCACGCCGTCGCCGTCCGAGTCATTGAACGTGGCTGAGGTGGTTGGGATCGTCTGCTGTGAAACGGCCAGTACGAGCAAGGCGATGGCGGCGAGGACGGTAATTTTTAATGACCGGGACAGTGTCATAGCGGCGATACCTCCACAGGTAGACGTATCTTGCCCCCGCCTGGTTCCGCGTTGGCCGCGCCGAACACGCAGCGTGGGCCGTCCCCACAGGATAGCATACGCGTCAAGTCGCAGCCCCGCGCCACGCAGAGTGTTTGTTACGCGGCAGGGCCACACGGTCCCACGACGTGCTACCTAGGTGTACTTCTATGCAACGCTTGAGGTTGCCTCGTACTATCTGGAAGACGCTTCTTGCCGGACCGAGGGCTTCGCGACGTATACTATTGGCCGGTGAGGCGTAGCCTTCGTAGACGATCCAGGCTGGCCAGCGGAAACGATAGGAGCAATCATGGACAACCCACGTGACGTCCTAGCGCGAACCATCCAGGTGATCGAGGACGGGATGGAGGAGGGACTGCACATCGGCGCGCAGCTGTACGTCTCGCACGACGGGAAGACCGTGGCCGACTTCGGCCTCGGCGAGGCGCGGCAGGACGTGCCGATGGACGAGAACTCGATGATGCTTTGGTGGTCGTCGACGAAGCCGGCCGCCGCCGTCGCCATTGGACAGCTCTGGGAACGCGGCAAGCTGGACATCGAGGCGCCCGTCATCGACTACATCCCGGAGTTCGGCTCCCATGGCAAGGACGCCGTCACTGTGCGCCACGTGCTGACGCATACAGGCGGCTTTCGCTTCGCTGACCGCGGAGGGGCGTTTAGCCTGACCTGGGATGAGGTGATCGCGAAGATCTGTGACGCCAAGCTGGAGGAAGGCTGGGTCCCGGGACAGAAGGCCGGCTACCATCCGTCATCAGGCTGGTTCATCCTGGGCGAAATCGTCCGGCGCGTAGACGGACGCCCGTTCGAGCGGTACGTTCGCGACGAGATCTTCGAGCCGTTGGGCATGCAGGACTGCTGGGTTGGCATGCCGCCGGAGCGCTACCGCGAGTACGGCGACCGCATCGGCGTCATGCACAGCACGTCGGAGGGCAGACCAACGCCCGTTCCCGGCGTCGACTCGGAGGAGGGATGTGGACGCTGCGTGCCAGGCGGAGGCGGCCGGGGGCCGATGCGCGAGCTAGGCCGCTTCTACGAAGCGTTGCTCAACCATGGACAGCTTGGCGAGACGCGCATCCTCTCTCCGCAGACGGTGCAAGCGCTGACCTCGCGCCATCGCGTCGGCATGTACGACGAGACGTTCCAGATCGCCATCGACTGGGGACTCGGCTTCATCATTGACTCGATGATCTACGGGCGTCACTGCTCACCACGGGCGTTTGGACATGGCGGCGCTCGCTCATCGGTCGGGTTCGCCGACCCGGAGCACGGCTTGGTGGTCGCCTGCGTGACGAACGGCATGCCGGACGACCGCAAGCATTACCAGCGTTTCAGCCGGATCGCAACAGCCGTTTACGTCGACCTCGGACTAGCGGACGAAGACGATCCGGGCCGTGACCGGCGAAGGCCGCAGACAGGCCTGACCTAATCGGATAGACCGACCGCGGATCTACCACGAACTGAGCTACTTGCACCCAAGCCCCGCGTTTGGCAGGATGTAGATCGCTGAAGACAGTGGGTCCCTGTCATGCACGCGTGCATGACAGGCTTAATGCGTAAGCGCCCGCCGAGGTAGATCGAGCGATATAGGCGCGCGACAACGATCGCGCCGCACAGTCTCGCCGATGCACGCCCTGTCTTCAGGCAGGGCGTTTCGTTGTGCCCGAGGAGGATCTATGCCGACCGAGAAGAAGATCGAACTGGTCGAAGAGTTGCGCGACCGCATCGAGCGCTGCGAGATCGCGATCGCGACGGAGTATCGTGGCCTCAAGGTGAACGAGATGGTGGAACTCCACCGCGTGATTCGCGAAGCTGAGGGAGTTGAACTGCGCGTCGTGAAGAACCGCCTCTTCAAGATCGCCGCCGAGGCAGCGAAGCGTCCGGAGATGGCGAAACTGGTCGAAGGGCCGACGGCCATTATGTTCGGGTTCGAAGACGTCGCCGCGCCCGCCCGCGCCGCAGCCGAGTACATGAAGACGGCAAGAAACGACTTCGCGATGCGCCTCGGCGTGATGGGAACGCAGCTACTCAGCGCAGCGGACCTGACGGAGCTGGCGACGCTGCCGCCGAAGCCTGAACTCATCGCGCGGCTGGCGGGCGCTCTGCAGGGACCTATCGCCAACCTGGCAGGCCTATTCGGGAAGCTGATGCCGCACGGGCCGGTGCGGCTCCTGGACGACAGCGTAACCACACTGGCCGGGCTGCTTGACGCCCGCGCCGAGCAGCTAGAAGGAGCATGATCGTGGCAGACGAAGAGACGAACGCCGCCGAGGCAACGGCCGCAGACGCGGCTGACGAGAAGGAAGAGAACACTGAGGAGCAGCCAGAGGCGAAATCAAAAGGAGGAACATCAGTGGCAGCAGAAGGTAAGGTCGGAGAGGCGCTCGAGATTATCAAAGGGATGACCGTCATTGAGCTTCGCGACCTGAACAAGCTCATTGAAGAAGAGTTCGGCGTAACCGCCGCCGCGCCCGTCGCCATGGCCGCGGCCCCTGTAGCCGGCGCTCCAGCCGGAGACGGCGCCGCCGCCGAGGAGAAGACCGAGTTCACGGTCACGCTCAAGGATCACGGCCCCAACAAGATCAACGTTATCAAGGCCGTCCGTGAGGTGACGACGCTGGGCCTGAAGGAAGCTAAAGACCTCGTCGAGTCCGCCCCTGTCGCCGTGAAGGAAGACATTGGCAAGGACGATGCCGAAGCGGCCAAGAAGAAGCTGGAAGAGGCCGGCGCCACCGTAGAGCTCTCCTAAGAGAGTTCACGTAGCCATAGTAGCGTGGCGCTAGCCCAGCGCTTCGCGCACCTGGTATAGTCCCGCCGATGGAATGCTACGCATGTAGCAACGAGGCTTCGCGTCAGTGCAAGCGCTGCTCGCGCTTGTACTGCGAAGTCCATGGTGGCGACCTCTGCGCCGAGTGCCTCGATCCGTCCAGCGCTCTGCCTTCGTTCAACCTCTATCGCGGCTCACTGCTCGCCCTCCTCATCGGCACGGCGATCGCCATCTGGCTGCTCGTGCGTCCACCAGGCGCCGGCGACGGTCCGGGCGTCGTTCTCACCGACTTCACGCCTACGGTGATCGTTACCGCCGTCGTCGATACGGACACACCGCCGCCCGACGAAACCCCGGACAGGACGCCTGACGACGAAGAGGAGACGCCTACGCCGGACGCGGCAGAGACAGAGGAGCCAGAGCCCACGGACACGCCGGGAGTGCGATCGTATGAAGTTGGATCTGGTGACACATTATTTGGCATTGCCGAGCAGTTCGCGCCGCCGGGCATCGCTCCGTTCGAATACGCCGCGGATATCGCCGAGGCTAACGGACTAGGGGACGTCGACAGCGCCATCATCAACCCAGGCGACGTCTTGGTCCTGCCCTAGCGTCATGGCTGGCCGATCGAAGGCCAAAAACGCCGTCCTTCGCAGCACGATCCTCTTCACGCCGTTTCTGGCGATCACGCTCTTCGGCCTCGGGATCTTCGTCCGTGAGTTCCTGACCGAAGGCGCGACCACAGGTCTCGTCGTCGGTCTCGTCCTCGTCTCATCCGTCGCCCTCCTGCTCGGCTACCAGGTCGTGCAGTCGATACGCGATCTGCTGTCGCAGCCCGTCGAGACTATCGGCGAAGTCGAGCGCAGCTGGACACGGAACGATATGTTCCTCTTTCGCAACAGCTACGTCTTCCTGGACCGCAACGTCTACCGCGTCCCACCGGAGCTGTACCTTGAACTCTCTCCCGGCGACAGGGTGCGCATCGTCCATCTACCTCACACGGGCGCGGTAGAAACAATCGAACTCGTCGCGTCCGAGGGCGAGACAAATGCTTGACTTCGCTCATTAGTTCTACTAGACTGGCCATATCCAGACTCCGAGCGGCGCGCTCGACCTATCTAACACCGGGAATGGACGGCACCGGACTTGGCCCAAAACGACAGCAACACATCCGTCACCTACCGCGCCCGCATCCGCGACATGCCTACGGGCGACCGCCCGCGAGAGCGGATACGCGACGCCGGCCCGGTCGCGCTCTCTAACCCAGAGCTGCTCGCGATTCTGCTGCGTACCGGCGGGCGCGACGAGAGCGCCGTCGCGATGGCGACGCGGCTGCTCAGCAAGTTCGATGGCCTGGTTGGGCTGGCGCGCGGCAGCTTCGCGGAACTCTGCGCCGAAAAAGGGCTGGGTGAGGCGAAGGCCGCACAGGTCCAGGCCGCGCTGGAGCTGGGCAAGCGCGTGGTCGCAAGCCAGCCGCAGGAGCGGGCCGTCATCCACGGCCCCGAGGACGTATGCACGCTCTTCCAGGGCGAGATGGGACTGCTGGAGCAGGAGCACATGCGCGTCATCCTCCTGAACACGCGCAACCAGGTGCTTGGCGCCAGCGATGTCTATCGTGGCAGCGTCCACACCGCCGTCATCCGCATCGGCGAACTCTTTCGCGACGCGCTGCGCCAGAACGCGCCCGCCATTATCCTGGTCCACAACCACCCTTCCGGCGACCCGGCGCCGTCCGCGGAAGATGTCGCCATGACCGAGCAGGCGATCGAGGCCGGCGAGTTACTGGACGTTGACGTGCTCGACCACATCGTGCTCGCCCACGGCAGCTTCGTCAGCCTGAAGTCGCAGAAGCTCGCGTTTCGGTAGAGCATCGCCGAAGCGCCGCTTCCCACTACTACCTCCCGCTGGATAGAATGCGCCGTCATGATCCGCCTCATCGCACTCGATCTGGACGGCACGCTCCTCGGCCCCAACATGCGGGTGAGCGAGGAGGACAGCGACGCCGTCATCGCCGCCCGCGACAAGGGCATCCACATCGTGCTGAACACGGCGCGCTGGTACGGCGTCGCGCAGTACACATCGCGGCGGCTGGGGCTGACGACGCCGATCATCTGCATGAGCGGCGCCCACGTCCAGGAACCCGATAACGGGCACGAACTGCTGCACTTAACGATCCCGACCGAGATCGCCCGGGAGATCGCGACGCTGTGCGACGAGAACGGCTACGAGACGTATACGACGGTGAACGGTGTTACCTACATGCGCACGCCTCGGGCCGATATCGATCCCGCCCGGTTGCCGAAGGACATGCGACTCGCCAACGAGCACGCCGAGCACATTAGCCAGCCCGCTACTGGATTCGTCGTCTTTGGTGAGGAGGCCGTGAAGACCCTGCTCGGCACCTTCGGCGAGCGCTACGCGGAGACCCTCGCCTTCCCCATCGGCGTCGGCGATCAGACGTACGTCACCATCACGGGTGGGCCCGCTGACAAGGGCACAGCCCTGCGCCTCGTCTGTGAATACCTAGGGGTGCCGCTCGAGGAAGCGATGGCCGTTGGCGACGCGGAGCCAGACCTCGATATGTTCGAGGTCGCCGCGACGGGAGTCGCGATGGGCAACGCGGTCGATAGCGTGAAAGAGCGGGCCGACGCCGTCGCGCCCTCCAACGCAGAGAGCGGCGTCGCGTGGGCGATCCGAGAATTCGCGCTAGGGGACGCCTAGCGAACGACGCCGGCCACCCGCTCCAGCCGCTCGATCTTCATCGTAGACGGGTCTGCCAGCGCAGCGAAGTTCTCTCGCATCTTGGCCATGTGGTCGGTCTTCGCGTGCGAGGCGAAGGCCTCGTCGTCCTTGTACACCTCGAAGAAGATGAACTCTGAGGGGTCTTCCTGGTTCTTGTGCAGGATGTATACGAGCGCTCCCGGCTCGTTCGCCTCAACGGCGGCCACCATCTCCGCCAGCTTCTTCTCGGCCTCCTCCTCCTTGCCTTCCTTCACCTTGAATCGCGCGATGATCGTGTTCAACCTAGCCTCCTAGCTATCTGTCCAGCGTAAATACGCGTGGAGTCTCAGCGCCCTGCGCGCATAATTTATGCGCCCGGCGCGCAGTATAGCAATAGGAGCGACGCGGCCCCACTGCTTGGCGAAAGCCGCGTTGGGGCCAGATGGCTATCGCTTTCGTGGCGAACGCCGATTCATTCGCGGGCGCGCGACCGAGTAGGATCGCCAAGGGGACACGATGCGTATCTGCAGGGCGTTATCTCGAATGCGCTGGACGTTGCTACTGGCGCTGATGCGCCCATGTCGGGCGCATCCACCTCGTGGCGCGCCTGCATCCGGACAAGCCACAACTCGATGGACTGGTCATCGCGCATGAAATCGGCCACGTTCTGGGCGCCAAACATCACGACTGTGAGCACGACTGTCGCTGTGTGATGGCGCCGGAGAGGTTCGCATCTCCTGTCCGCTGGTGCGAGCACCATGTGCTTGAGATGCAACTCGGCGTGGCCCGTCTGTTCGCGGAGTAACAAACCTGATGCGCGCCAAGGTCCGGCCTACCGCGATTGCTGATGCAAGATGGGCCAGTCCGGTTGGACTGGCCCATCTTCTCGGTAGGCGGTGATGTAGTCGTCGCGCCTCTCGTAGCTACCGAACGATCAGCGTTCCCTCCATGCCTGCTTCGCGGTGGCCTGGGACGGAGCAGTAGATCACGTACTCGCCTGGCTCGTGGATCTTGATGTGCACGACACCGGTGCCGGGCTCAGTCAGCGCGAAGTGGACGTCTGCGTCCCTCTCCGCCTCGGCGTGTGCGTGCTGCCCGGTGCCTCCGAGGTAGGAGATGTGCACGTCCGCGTCGATCTTGTCGATCGTGAAGTCGTGCAGGAGCGGCTCGATGTTCTGGATGGCGATCTCTAGGACCTCGCCAGCATTGACTTCCAAGACGGCAGGCGTGAACGCGAAGTTCGTCATCTGGACCAAGTACAGGGCGTCCTTCGGTGCGGCCTCCAAGTAGGCGTTCGGATCCGCGTCCCCTTCCTCGTGCGCGTCACCGTCAACATGCGCGGCTTCTCCTTCGTCGTGCGCCGCCTCGTCAGCCTCGTGGTCGGCGGCATCGGCGTCATGTTCGTCGGCGTCAGCCTCGTCTGCTTCAACATGCGCGGCCTCATCCGCCGCCGTGTCCGTTACGGTCGAGCCGTTGTCGCTCCCGCCACAGGCGAGGAGCCCGAACCCGAATAGCACAACCAGTACAATCGCTCCGATTCCGCCTAGCCTTCTCAATGTGTTGTTCAGCATTTCAGCTCTCCTTTCGCTTGTTTGGACTTGAATAACTGAGTCACAATATATACTAAGCATAGATGTTGCCCGCACACATCGGGCGCAGGGCGCACCAGTGAGTGCGCATTGTGGCGCAGATGCCAAGGGACAGATGGCAGGGTAGAGTGGCCTATTGGAACGTGAGACAGATGTGGACGCCGAACGAGCGACGTTAAGGCTGCTCGTAGCTGAGGACCACGCTCTGGTCCGCGAGGGTACCTGTAATATCCTGAACGGAGAGCAGGACATGGAAGTCGTTGGCGAGGCTGCCGACGGTGAAGAGGCCGTCTCTCTGGCCGAAACGCTGCAGCCGGACGTCGCTCTCCTGGATATCGAGATGCCCAAGATGGACGGCATCGAGGCGGCCAGACGCATCAGAGTGATCTCGCCTCGCACTGCGATTCTGGCTGTTTCGGCTTACGACGATGAGGCCTACATCGTCGGCGTGCTGGAGGCGGGAGCAGCCGGGTACGTCCTGAAGAACGCACCTAGCTCGACGCTGCTGGAGGCCGTCCGAGCGGCCGCGGCAGGAGAGTCGGTGCTGAGTCCGGACATCCAGCGCCGGGTGGTCGGCATCCTCGCAAGGCGTGGCAAAGGAGAGAAGACGCAGGCGCAGCTGTCCGAGCGCGAGCTGGAGGTGCTCAGGTTGGCTGCTGAAGGCCTGGCCAATAAAGAGATCGCGGCCGAGTTGGGACTGAGCCCGCGTACGGTTCAGTCGCACATCCGGCACATCCTCAACAAGCTGTCGGTTGCGTCGAGAGTCGAAGCCGTAGTCCTTGCCATCCGCAGTGGATGGATCCGGCCGGAGGAACTGGAACTAAGCAGTGACGACGAGCGCAACTAGGAAGGAATCTGCGCGGACATCGCTTTCGTGGCGGTTCCTGCGTCCGATCCCGACGCGGCTCCGCGATCGCCGCTTTTGGCTGATCCAGCTGATGCTTGCGGCCATCACAGCCTTCCACATCACCGGCGAAGCCAGCGGCCTAGCCGAGCACTATGGATCGATGCGGCACTTCCCTGTGATGCTGTATGTCATCCCGGTGGTCTATGCCGCCCTGTGGTTCGGCATTGAGGGAGGACTGCTCACAAGCCTCTTCTCTCTCGCTCTCTCAGCTCCAAACATCACGCTTTGGCATCAGGGTGAGCTGGAAGGCGAGATCGGGCTGTTGGCGCTGGTCTTTGCTATTGGATTGGTGCTCGCCTGGAGAGTCGAACGCGAAGGTACTCTGCGCCGCGAGGCGGAGGCAGTCAGCCAGGAGTTGCAGTCCTCCAAGGAGCGGCTACAGTTCTACCTGCGCGAGATTACTGACGCCCAGGAGGCGGAGCGTCAGCGCGTTGCGCGGGAACTGCACGACGACACGATTCAGTCCCTGGTGCTCGTTGGCCGGACGTTAGACGGCCTTCTTCAGGCGTCTGGTGAGCCTCCTAAGATCGACGCGCATCAGCAGGTCGAATCAGCCCGGGCGCAGGTCGATGCCATCATCGACGGTGTGCGCCGGCTGGCGCGCGACCTGCGGCCGTCCATTCTCGACCGCCTTGGCCTGGTACCCAGCATCGAATGGCTGCTCAGCGAGCTTGGCCAGCGAGAGCGGCTCAGGGCCGAACTCAATGGCGACAGGGAGATCCAGCGAATGGCGCCGGAGGTCGAACTGTGCCTCTTCAGGGTGGTTCAAGAAGCCCTCCGTAACGTCGAACTGCACGCGGACGCTGAGAACGTCGAGGTCAATCTGACCGCCAGCGATGGCTGGCTTATCGTTCGTATTCACGATGATGGGCGAGGCTTCCGGCCGAGCGAGGTCGGCCGTCACGACCGGCTCGGGGGCCTGGGGCTCCTGGGGATGCAGGAGCGGGCGCAGCTGCTCGGCGGGAGCGTGGAGATCACCTCCGCACCGGAGGAGGGGACGACGATTCTCGCCTCTATTCCCGCAGCCAGCCGCGGCTGACAAGCCTTCCGGCCCCGCCTATCTGAGCCCACTCAGTTCCGCGATTGCGGTGTTGGCGGAACCCGGCGTATTATCAGCGCTCCGCCGACCAACAGCACCGCGGCAGCCGCGACGCCGAGAATGACGAGCGTGCGCCGCAGCTCGTTCGCCCCGCCCACCGTTTCTGCTTCGCTGGCTCCAAGAGCGATGCCCCAAGGTGCGCCTCGCAGTGGCGCGTAGGCCATGACGTGCCACTGCGACTGCTCGCCGTCCTGCCCGTCGGGTCTGTGTCGCACGCGCTCGACGCTCGGAGTGCGGACCTCCGCCATGCGCGCGTAGAATTCCGGATGGTCGCCAGGTGTCAGGATGTGAGCCTGTTCCGTGGAGGCCAGCACCAGCCCGCGCTCATCGACGAGGTCGGCATGGCCAGTGCTTCCAAGCAGCCTGGCTGGCTCAACGAGGTCCGCGATGAGCGGCTCCGTTAGGTCCAGCAGCCCGATCATCGTTCCAGTTCGCCCGCCATCATCGCCAAAGAGAGGGACGCTTAACGCGGCCACGAGATGGCCAGTGACCGGCGAGATGAACGGCTCCGATACAGCACGATCGGTGGCGGAAGCCGCTTGGCTAATGGCCCTGCCCGGGGGCCCCCGATCGAGTCCCCTCGCGGCGCTGGCCGGCTCCGCCAGGACCAACGTTCTGTTCCCGTCCAGCAACACTACGCCGGCGCTAAAGCTTGCGGCCTGGCCGTAGAACGTACGGAGAGGCGTGCCATCGGACGGCACCGAATCGCCGTCTTCGCTGGCAGGCACGAGGGCTGACGCGAATTCGATCTCCAAGAATGCTTCGTTGAGGATGCGGTCTGCCTGCGCTGAGGCTAGCTGAGCGAGCCGCAATCGCTCCGCTTCGATGTCGGCCTTTGTATCGCCGACGGCACGCCACGTAAGTAGCACGAAGGGTCCCATGGCGGCCAGTATCGTCAGAAGAAGGATCGCGATGGCCTCACCGCGTCGCCCCCTAACGTGCCTGATAATGCCAGTTCGCTCAAGTATCTTCATCGCACCGTTGGGCCTCTACGCATTTGCAAGCTATGGCCGATGAAAGCGAGCGGCATTCATCTCCAGGGTCTGCCGTGTGCACGGGCAGACGAGATCCGGCTCCTCAAACCCCTGCTCGGCCATCACGCCGCTGCGACCGGGAAGATTGCAGCCATGGTGGGCGCCAAACAGGTGCGCGATCTCATGGGCAAGAACCATGGCATCCCGTTCCGGATGACCAGGGTGGCGGCTGACGAGGGCGTACCGGCCACCGATCTCGGCGTACCCGTCACCGTGTTCAAGTTGCTGGCCTGTCAGCACCACCACGATGTCAGCATCACCACGCGGAATGCTGCCGCGGGCCAGGCGCAACAGCTCTTCCGCCGAATCCATCTCATCGGGGGAGATCCAGTGCTCTATACGTAACGGCAACAAGTGGATGTTGAAGCCTCG
Organism: Chloroflexota bacterium; assembly: GCA_022561355.1. Taxonomy (GTDB): domain Bacteria; phylum Chloroflexota; class Dehalococcoidia; order DSTF01; family RBG-16-68-14; genus SZUA-185. The sequence continues at coordinate 21,971 of JADFRJ010000004.1, forward strand.
GTAGAGCTTCGATGCCTCCCAGAGGAGCGTGCGGGCGGCCCGGCTGGCATCACCTTGAAAGTCAGCCTGCCAGTCCTCATCCAGTGCCAGGACCACTCGCGTCGACGTTGTGCGGAACACCTGCTCCTCGTCAACGCCGCCAGGAAGCTGCCTGCCGCAGGCCAGCGGCCCAGGTACCGCGGCGTCCTCCGCCCCGGCTGCCAGCTGCAGGGCGCCAGCGCCCAGCGCGGCTCCCCCAAACCAGGCAACCGAAATTAGAACGGCTGCGGGCACCAGCCATCGCATGACGTCTCCCCCGGAGAGCGCTCAACACTGTCCAACATTGCTGTTCTAGAACTGTACGCAGCGTCCACGATGTTGGGCAGTGCCAAACAGCCCTTTCCGTAGAGAAGACCGAAGTACCGCGATGGCGCAATTGTGCTGAAGAAACGCGGCGCGCGTCACTCCCGCGCCGGCCGCGGCGGGAACGATGCCACCATTGCGTTCTTCTGTATCAGGCTGATGACGAACAACGCCGCGAAGAGCAACAGCGCACCTTCGGCCAGCATGCCCCCGATCGCCATCGGCCAGTAGCGGTCCGTGTTCTGCCAGTGAGGCGTGGCCACCGCCGCCGCCACCCGCAGCGCAGCCGCCGCGCTGAGCAGCGCGAGGATCGCTAGCGCCGGCCAGCGCTCGTTTGGATGGCGCGTTCGGCGGATGGCGAACTCGGGCAGTATCAGCATCGCCATGCCGGCGATCATCATGCTCGCGACGCCGATGCCCACCGCGTGGCGAACGGCGTCGACGCCGTAGGCGGGGATGAACTCGCCTCCCGCGATTGCCCGGACGCCGTAGTATGCGCTCATCCCACCCGCGATCAGCAGCCACGCAAACGTCGCCCTCAGGAGCCAGATATGGTGCTGCGATGCCCCCGCGAGCCGATTGGCCGCCGGCCGGAAGATGCCAACGACCCAGACGCCGGCCAGAAAGATCGGGCCCAACGCCGCGAACGAGGCCGCTTCGATTCGCAGCAGCGCCTCGCTCCGTGTGCCGCTGCCGACCAAAAGTGCGGCGATGGCAAACACCAACACCGCCGCGGCCAGTGCCAGCGCCAGCGCCTTGGCCTGGACTTGCGGCCGGGGCAGGCCGGAGATGCTCGGGATCGCGCGCGAGGCGACGCCGAGGATGAACATGGCGATGAACCCGTAGAGCTGGACGTGCAGGAGAGGGGCCGCTTCCAGGGGCCTAATGACATCGCTGCCGCGTCGGGCTGCCAGAACGACCAGTTCGAGATTGATCCCAGCCTGCAGCACGAAGAATGCGGCAGCCAGCACGAAGAAGTAGCCCGTGGCGTCAGCGCGACTGCTCCGGTGCAGCAATGTCCCCATTACCACCAGGGCGAACGCGCAGGCCGCCAGCAGGCCGAGGCAGCCCGAACTCACCAAGAGCGTGCGCTGCCACAGTCCTTCGCCCGCCGGCTGCGCGATCAATCGCAGCACCACCGCAAGCGACAGCACTGGCCACGATGCCCACGCCAGCGCGGGGAAGCTGAGCGGCCGCCCTGAGAAACGGGGCATGAGGCGGTACACCATGCCGATGATGAACAGGCCCACGAAGCCCAGGATTTGCGCCTGGCCATGCGCTTGGATGAGTGGCATAAAGCGGCGTCCCCATCCCCACTCGAGGACGATGCTCAGGGGCGCCAGGATTGCCAGCGTGAAGCCGGCCAAGACAGCGAAGGCCAGGCTAGACAAGATGAAGAGGTGGTAGGGAGGGTCATGCCGCCAGAATCCTCCCGCGGAGGGCGGTTCACCCGCCTCCGCCAGCGGGATCTGGGCAGACTGGCTCACCTGCATGCCTGAGTGTGTCATCTCAAGCGTCGTGGCGCACGGGACGCAAGGCCCGAAGTTGGGGAGTCAGATGGCCTATTCGCCCACGGGTAGCCGCTCCAGCGCTTCCGCCTGCACGACGCGATAGACGTCCGCCAGCGGCATCCCGCGCTCGCGGGCGATGCGTGCGCACGCCTCGTACTCCGGCGCTACGACTGGCGCGCGTCCCGGCAGGCGCTTCACCTTGACGGCCGCCGGTCCCAGGCTCGATTCGAACTCGAACGTCTCGCGCTCGGCCTCGTGCCGCGAGACCTCGCTCACGCGCACGCCCAGCGTGGACGTCTCGCTCAGCAGCACGTCGACGATCGCTTGCTCTCGTTCGACGGCGCAGAGGACCGACAGTAGCACACCCGGACGGCCCTTCTTCATCTGGACCGGCGTCATCCACACATCGGCTGCGCCGGCCTCGAACAGGCGCTCCTGCGTGTAGCCGAACAGCTCAGGGCTCATGTCGTCGATGTTCGTCTCGATGAGCAGCATCGTCGATTGCGGACGTGTCGTCTCGCCCAGCCAGACGCGCAGCACGTTGGGCCTGTCTTCTAAATCTCGCCCGCCAGCGCCGTAGCCCACGCCGCGCAGCGACATCGCGGGCCGTTCGAAGCGCGCCAGCGTCGCGACGATCGCCGCGCCCGTTGGCGTCACCAGCTCCATCTCGGGATCGGGTCCGGCCTTGAGGGGCGCCCCTGCCTTCGTGAGCAGCGCCAGCGTTGCTGGTGCGGGCACCGGTAGCTGGCCGTGCTGGGTTTCGACCCAGCCTGCTCCCACTGGGAGCGCCGAGCAGCAGAGCTGCTCTACGGCCAGCACGCGCAGGCCGGCGACGACGCCCATCACGTCGACGATCGCATCGACCGCGCCGACCTCATGGAACTCGACCTCGTCCGGCTGGCTGCCGTGCACGCTCGCCTCCGCCTCGGCCAGCGTCTGGAAGATGGCTGTCCCGCGCTGCTTGTCGCCGGCGGGCAGGCTGCTTTCGTCGATCAGCGTGAGGATGTCGGGCAGACGCCGGTGGGGCTGCTTCGTCTCCTCCAGCGAGACCGTCACGCGCGTTGCCGCGAGACCCGCACGTCGCGTCGTCGTCGATTCGAGGCGATAGCCGTCGAGCTGGAGCTTCGCCAACTCGGAGCGCAGGTCGTCTAC
>JADFRJ010000132.1 GCA_022561355.1 Chloroflexota bacterium
ACTCAGCAGGTAACGTACTGGATCCCTCTTTCGCCTCCGGAATGCAACGCCCAGGAGGCCTCGCAATCGACGAAGTGGGCTGGTTCGGTGGCGATCTCTACACAACTGACATCGATCTCGGGCAAGTTCTGCGCATCGACCTCCTCTCAGGCCAGGTCACGGTGTTTGCGACTGGCTTTGACACGCCTATCGGCGTCGCTTTCGGACCAGGCGGCGCACTCTTCGTCTCCGACGTCGTCGCCGAGGAAGTATGGCGCTTCACTCCTACGGACAAGGACGGCGATGGCTGTCGCGACGTGGCCGAGATCGAACCGAAGACAGGTGCCACATTGGGCGGAGGCCGCAATCCTAACTACTTCTGGGACTTCTACGACGTCTGGACTCACCCGCCGGGGCAGCCTACGGCCTGGGAGCGCAACAAGGTGATCAACCTCTTCGACATCCTGGCTGTGGCTCCACGGTTCGGCGCCGCCACACGCGTCGATAAGCCGGAGGCGCTCGCAGCAGCGTTGATCGAGCCGACCGATGACACCAGCTATCACGCCGGCTACGACCGTGGGCCGATCGTGGGCGCCAACCCTTGGGACCGCGCGCCGCCCGATGGTGTGATCAACATCCCGGACGACATCTTGGGCGTCGCTGCGCAGTTCGGGCACAACTGCTCGTAAGGGAAGGCCGGCGTCGTTCGCGCCGCGTCGGGCCGCTTGGGTTGGTGAGGCACCTCTACGTTAGCTGGGGGGCCCGGCGGGGATCGAACCCGCGATACAGCTTGGTCCTGTTGCGCTTGAGCTTCCTGAAGGCTCTCGAAGGCGAACTGCTCGCGTTGCGCTGGAACGACGTCGACTTGGAGCGACGACTCGTGAAGGTACGTGGATCGATGCACCGGACGGCCGATGGTTTGGTGATCCTCGAGCCGAAGACCGCGAAGTCCCGGCGACAGCTGCAGATCACGCGGGGGCCGCCGAGTCGCTCCGGCGCCACCGGCTCAAGCAGGCGGAAGACCGGCTGATGTTGGGCGCAGTCTGGGAGGACAACGACCTTGGTCTTCGCGAACGTCATCGGCAGACCTATGGAGGTTGGCAACCTACTGCGGCGCTCGTTCAGGCCGCTTCTTGAGAAGGCCGGGCTTCCTAGGATTCGCTTTCACGACCTACGGCACACCGCAGCTACGCTGATGATGGGCCGTGGCGTCCATCCCAAAGTGGTCTCTGAGATGCTCGGACATAGCCAGGTCAGCATCACGCTAGACCTGTATAGCCATGTGACGCCTACCATGCAGCAGGAAGCTACAGCAGCTATGGACTCGCTGCTTGTTCAGAAAACTGGGGCTTGACAGGTAGTACCACCCGACCGATAATGCCAAAGAGACCCCCAGCTGCTTCGGTGGCTGGGCGCGAGGCCGCCTCCGGGCGGTCTCTGCTTTTCCTGAAGACTGCGGTGATAAAGACAAATCTGTACATTGATGGATTCAATCTGTACTACGGTGCTCTCAAAGACACGCCGTACAAGTGGCTCGATCTAGCGGCGCTTTCAAGACGACTCCTCCCGAAGAACGAGATTCACAGAATCCGGTACTTTACGGCCCTCGTTCGATCGAGAGATAGCGATCCACAGCAAGCCCAAAGGCAACAAACGTACATCCGGGCAATCGAGACTCTGCCCCAGGTGAGTGTCCACTACGGCCGCTTTCTCACGTCAACCAAAAGGATGCCTCTCGCGAACCCGCCGGCGGCCGGGCCGCGGACCGTCGAAGTAATCAAGACGGAGGAGAAGGGTTCGGACGTAAACCTAGGGGCCTATTTGCTCTTAGACGGATTCAAAGATGAGTATGAGGTCGGCGTAGTCGTTTCCAACGACTCCGATCTTGTGCACCCGATTGAGCTTGTCAGAGACCATCTGGGACTCGACGTTGGCGTGGTGAATCCACAGCGTCATGGCTCAAGCTGGGCTCTGCGCAATGCCGCCAGCTTCTATCGAAAGCTACGGGAGTGGGCGTTGAAGGAATGTCAGTTGCCTGACACCCTTACCGACGCCCATGGAACAATAACGAAACCGGAGGCCTGGTGATCTTCTTGGAGGTCAGCAGCACCGGGTTGCTGCCACGGTTGCTGTCAAATGAGTTGATGACGACCAGCCTAGTTGCCAACGAGGCCAATCTTGTATCTAGAAAGTGGGGGGCCCGGCGGGGATCGAACCCGCGACCATCGGATTAAAAGTCCGTTGCTCTACCGCTGAGCTACGGGCCCGCGCAATCTTGGGTCATGGTATCTCATGAGAGCGAGAGCTGCGAATGAACGAGCGCACGTCAGCGTGTTCGAGAACGGCGCGGCGGACGTTCGCTGAAGAGCGGCAAGAACGTCAGCCGGGCGGCAAGCGATCGGCGCGGGCGATGGGGAAGAAGTGATGATGGTGGGCGCCGGTGATCTCGTAGATGGCGGTCCCTGTGCGTCCGTCGCCGGTCCGCACCGCCATGTAGTGCTGGCCTCCGCCGAACCTTCCGTACCGCGCGCACCACGTCCCCTCTGCGTCGACGCGGACGGAGCGCCCGCCCTCCAGCACGATCTCGACGCTTCCGGATAGGCCTCGAACGCCGGCACCGTCCTGCCCGTAATCGACGGGCCTGCCGTCTTCGCCCGTCCAGCTGAGGTCATGGCTAAAGCCAATGACGGGCACGGGTTCGCTGCCATCCGCCGGCGCGAAGCAGCCATCTAGGAACACTCTGGCACCATTAGCATACTCCCAATTCCAGACGCCCAACATGCCATCCGGCAACTGGATGGCGAGCCACATCCAGAGCGGGCAACGCTGGTGGTCGCGGATGCCCCAAGAGTGGTCGCGCTGGCCCCACCAGTCATCGACCTGGTAGGTCGTGCCCTCATGGCTATAGGTCCCGGTGTAGCTCCCGGATTGGATCATGTGGCTCTGGTCCCAGATGATCTCGTGGCCGGCCTTCATGGTGCCGCGCCTCAGGCCGTATGCTTGTGTGCGCGCCGTGAATGTGAGGTCGAGCCCGACGGGCGCCGACGACTCGTCGACCGTGAGCTTTACTGTGCGATACGGTTCGACGATGTCGATCGTTACCGGCCCCACGACCGTCGTGTGCGGGTCGCCATCGTACGGCCTGGCGTGGCGACCGAATACAAGCTGGCCGCCGATGCGTCCGAACTGCAGGGAGTCCATCTCCTCGCTCTTCGGATAGTGCGCCATCGTCAGGACCAGGACGTCGCCCTCCGCGTCTCGTGGATGAATCGCGAAGTAGTAGCTCTCGCGCCAGTGGTCGTGGTGCATGGCTACGTTGGGCAGCGGTTCGGGAATCTGGTGCATGAACAGCTCATCGGCCGCGGTGAGCTTGACCATGGCGACCCTCCTTGTGGAGCAAACGGCAAGCAGACGTGCACCATGCTATCGCATCGCCGGAGTGTGCGAGTGCGGCTGACCTGTGGGTCAGCTTGGAGAAGCTTCGCTTCTCCTGCCAGCTACCTCGCGATGGTGCCAGCGAGCTTGTACAATGCCGACCGTGTCCGCACTAGTTCCGCTTCCGGCACAGCCGGCCGGCGTGCCTTGGCCAACGTCTGAGTGGCCGGCGGCCGTTCCGCCCGCCAGCGTCGACCGGGACCAGCTCGACCGCCTGCTGGATACGACGTTCAGCGACCCGCAGCCGCCTACGACGGTCCAAACGAACGATATGCTGGTCGTGCATCGCGGCCGGATCGTTGCGGAGCGGTACGCCGGCGACTTCGGGCCCGACGATCTCCAACTCTCCTGGTCGATGGCGAAGAGCATGCTTCATGCTGCCGTGGGCGTTCTGGTCCGGGATGGCCGTCTTGACGTCTCGCGGCCGGCTGCCGTGCCGGAGTGGCAAGAACCGGGAGACCCTCGGGCGGAGATTACGCTCGACTCGCTTCTGCACATGACGCCGGGCCTGCGTTTCAACGAGGACTACGTTGACGAACAGGTCTCGGACGTGATCAAGATGCTGTTCGTTCCCGGTACCGAGGATACGGCCGCATTCGGCGCAAGATTTCCGCTCGAGCACCCGCCGGATACGGTGTCAAACTACTCGAGTGGCACCTCGAATATCATCTCCGCGATCGTCAAGCGCATCGTCGGCGCCGGGGACGAGTATCTGGCGTTCCTGCGCCGCGAGCTGTTCGAGCCGATCGGCATGACGACCGCCGAGCCGAAGCTCGATGCCTCCGGCACGTGGATCGGGTCGTCGTACTGCGACGCGACGCCTCGGGACTTCGCTCGATTTGGTCTCCTCTACATGCGCGATGGCGTCTGGGACGGCAACCGCATACTCCCGGGAGGTTGGGTCGACTACGCTCGCACGCCGGCCCCGGCGCAGCCGCGGGACGTGACGGACCGAGGCTACGGCGCGCATTGGTGGCTGCTCAGCGACGATGACCACGGTTCGTTCTTCGCGAGCGGCTACGTTGGCCAGATGATTATGGTCGTGCCCGGCCTCGATCTGATCGTCGTGCGCAACGGCAACACGCCAACGGAGCGCCGCCAGCATGTGATGAAGCTGGTGCGAGAGATCGTTAGACTCTTCGAGCACGCCAAGCCTGCGGGCTAGCTTGGAGCAGGTGGCCTGTCAGGGGGCAGCCTTCGCTGCTCATGGCTGGCGGCCCTAGCTGCAGCTTGACAAACGTCTGCCTATCGAAGATAATCTGGCCTACTGGACTGCGCTCCGAGTGGCCCTCGGAGCGTCCGGTTGTATCCTCCCCGCTTTGGATGGCATGGTATGGGCGTGGATCTAATTGCTTCTCGCATCGCGACGCGCGTTTGCAGCGATGAGCTTGGCGTCCGCCCATTTCAGTCTGATCCAGACTCAACCGCGCGACCGAAAGGAGGGGGCTAGGCTTTAGAGAAGGCGGAACCTAAGGGGTTCCGGGAACTGAGGTTCCTCGCACGACAGATAGAGATAGACTCCTAATCCACAAGCAGGAGGGATAACGCACATGAAGTTCGGAAGAATCAAACGGAGAGAGACCAGCACCATGAACCATGACACGAGGGCGCTACGAACGTCTTCGCGGTGGGGTCTAGTGGCTGTTGCGTTACTCATCATCGTGGCCATGGTAGGAGTCACCATGGTGGCCGGAACGTCTGGATCTGACGACAAGATGACTTCCCTAGGCAAGTTCCAGATAGAAGTCCACCCAGCGTTTCAACCTCTCATGGCCGGATACCCGGGCTACGACGCCACCGAGTTCACGCTGACGAGCCCCACGCTCCATGACCCGAACACCGTCGTCGGCAGAAGCGTTTATCACCTGGACGGAGACACAACAGACGCTGGCGGCGCCATCGTCGGCAGCGCCAAAACCATCATCTCCGACAGCACCTTCTCCTTGGTGCCCGCATTCGAGGGCCCCCCGGGGTCGCGGGAGATCCACACTGAGATCCGCGAACTGAACCTGAAGGCCGGCGCGGTAGCCGTCCGGGCCGGCATCGATGCGCCCGACCAGCCGATCAGCCCCGGCGAGGTGGAGTCGAAAGACCCTACCGGCGCATCAGACTTCCCCGCCGATAGCTTCTTCAACGTCTTCGTAGAGGTGGACCTGCCGGCCGTGGCCTCGTTCCCAGGCGGCACGCTCTTCAACTCCTCTCCGCTCCTGGTCGTGAACGAGGACATCATAAGCCTTCCTCCCAAGGTGGTCTACCGGCATGGGAACAGCAGCGCGGTCCCGGTATATTTCAAGACCACCAGCGTGCCCTTCTGGACGGCCGGCGATCTCTTTGGCTGGCTGGTGCTGGCCGGGCACGGCGCCGGCTTCGACGATTCTCCCGAGGACATCGCTGAGTTCGAGCAGATCTACGCAAAGGAGGTCGAGCCCTTTCCGTTGCCGATCAACGACGTCAACGATGGCAACCTGGCGGGCGTATCCGACATCCTCGTCGGCAGCGTGAACACCGGCGCCGGCCTGTTCTACTGCATCGCCAAGACAGACCACGAAAGTGCCACCAACGCGATCACGACGTACCTCCAGTGCAACATCGACATCGAAGGCGCCGGCGTTGCGCCGACGACCAACACGCCGCCGTCCTGGAGTGACACCTGTGTCACGCTTTCCGAACGGACCCCGCCGGAGTGCGTACCAGGCCAGCTCAACAACCCATCGGAGACGGGCGCTGACGCGCTCGCGGGCCCGCCGCCCCCGCCGCCGTACACGAGCCTGGCGCCGAGCATCGGCCGTGGCTTCTTCTACCCGGGTGGCGTAGGCGCCCCACCCAGCGCGCTCTGTGACACCACAGACTGCACGGTCGTCACGTCCTGCTTCGAGGATGTCGGCCCAATCAAGGGCACGGGCCCGAACATCATCTCGACCGCCGTCATCCTAGACCCGAAGGGTGAGATCACCGTGCAGGCGGACACGGACGGCGACACGGTCAAGGACACGCAGGTGGACCGGGTCTCAAACGGGTTCGTGGACATCTGGTACAACCAGAGCAACCAGAGTTGCACGGACCTTATGCCCAAGGGCGAACCGGACTTCGACGACCTGCCGCTGCAGTCCATCCAGGTGAACGACAAGGGCGGCACGAACGTGAACCCGAACCCGGCGCCGTGGCGCCCGGGCCCGAAGCCCGGCGCTACCACCATCGACTTCGACGGTGACGGCTGCACGGACGAGCAGGAGCTGGACCCGAAGGCTATCGGCAAGTGTGGG
>JADFRJ010000133.1 GCA_022561355.1 Chloroflexota bacterium
TGGCTCTCTCAGCATCCGGGCCCCGTCGTTCTCGTGAACCAGGCCACGCCGCGAATAAAGAAGCTCTACCGCTCACTGGGGTTCAAGCTCAAAATGCTCAAGGCGCCCAGGCGGATCAACTGCACCGGAGACCGGACACCAGCTCCCGAGGTGTTAGCAACGAGAAACCTGTAGCTACGCCGATGGCGCGAGATACTCGCACCGGCGAAGTTCTTGAGCGGATGATCCTTCCCGCCCTGGAGAGTGGCGGCTATGCATATCGCTTGGGGGTCAACATCGGTCAGCGGCTTGGCCAAACCAGGCATATCCTTGATGTCCTTGCGCGGAAAGACGGCCAGACGCTCCTGGTCTCTCTGAAGTGGCAGCAAGTGTCCGGCACAGCGGAACAGAAGATCCCGTTCGAGGTCATCTCTCTTTCTTACGCCATGCAGGGCGGCGATTACTCGAGGGCATATCTCGTGCTGGGAGGCGATGGCTGGCGGCTCCGCGACTTCTACACGAGCGGCGGCCTAGACGAGCATCTCACCCACCCAGAGTTGGTTCAGATTGTGACGCTGGAGCGGTTCATTGCTTTGGCGAATCAAGCAGCGTTGTAGATGCCAAGCCTGGAACATCAGCGGCAAGCCCTCGCCTTGCGCTAGCCTCGGTCCCCGGAGCGCCGCCCGTGTGGGCCTGCTTCACAACTCAGGCTGAACCGGTGGTGTCCTAATTTCACCAGCCAACCTGATCGACAAGGTCATAGATCGTCCACGGCCTATCCACCACACCGGCGGCGACGGCAGGCGTCGTCTTGATGGTGCGATGGTACTTGACGAAGTTGTACCACGTGACGTAGAGCGCGATAGCAGCCTTTAGGTTCTCAACCTTCCGGCTGAATCCGTTCGTCAGTCTTGTCAGCCTGCGAACGTGCATTCGCGCTGTCAAATTCTGACGTTCGATGAACGAGGTAGAGGCCCTAGCTAGGTCAGGCTTCCCCTTGATTGCGTGCTTGGTCAGGTCAACAAACTTAGGCGGGCTGTACCTACCAGACGTCTCGCCCTCGAAGGCTTTTACGATCTGCGCGTAGTCCACATCGCTGCCGAAGGCTTCTTCGACCGCCGTGATGTAGTGCGTGAGGCCGTCAGAGCTTAACAGGACGCGATTAGAGAGGCGGCTAGCGAGGTCAGCCACGAACGCCTTAGCCGTGGCAACGTCGCGCTTCCCGACGGCGTAGTTAGGGATCAACTTGGAGTCTGAATCGAGGCTCAGCCAAATCCAGAAGGAACCCATCGCCAACGGGTCGTCACTCCGCAACATGTGCGCATCCTTCTTTCCGACGTAGCCCCACAGTTCGTCGATCTCCACACGCTTGCACGTGAGATTGCGCAGACGCTCATCTAGTAGGGTGTCGCAGGCGTCGCCCACTCGCAGTAGAAGCCGCGTGATCGTGTCCCGATGAACGCCTGTCAGCCGCTCCACACTTCGGATTGACGCGCCTTCACAGAGCCCATTAAGCACCGCTGCTTGGGTTTCTGGCTTCAGCTTGTTCATGTTCCCACCCCCATCGGTTATACTGGTGGTGGAGCACAGGGGATTCGGACCCCTCAGGGCTGGGTGTAAAGTCCGCCGCTGGCAAACCTGCGTGCCCCATCATGAGACCTCAAGGTGATGCATACCTTGGGGTCTCACTGTATTATAGGGTCTTATCCTATCCGCGTCAAGATAAACGGGGATAAACTTCGCATTGATTTATCTCGGGCGAGGTGGTATGCTTGTCCCAAAGGAGGTGTCCTATGGTTGAAGAACAGGCGGCAGGCACCACGAAGCGGAGGCGCGGACGAAGCCCTAGCTACCCAGCGATTGATCTCAAAATCGCATTGCAGCGTTCGTATGCGCTGTACGAGATCGAACGGAACCATGCCACGCCGGTCGAAACGATTCTGGCTCATTGGGGCTACAAGCCCACCAGCGGCAAGGGGTTGGTGGCCCTCGCTGCCCTAAAGAAGTTCGGCCTACTAATTGATGAGGGAAGCGGCAAGGCCCGCAAGGCACGGCTGTCGGACGATGCAATCAAGATTGCGCTTGATACGCGACCTGAGACAGGTGATCGCTACAAGGCCCTCCAGAAGGCCGCGCTAATGCCGACCATCCACCTTGAAATCTGGAACAAGTACGGTGCTTCTTTGCCTTCGGACGCGAACCTTCGGTACGAGCTGGTCACCGAGAGGGGCTTCACCGAGGCGGGAGCCGACGAGTTTATCCCCCAATACAAGCGGACGTTGGCCTTTGCACACATGCAGGATAATGGTAAACTATCGGTTGACGATGAGGATAAGGATGGACAAGGAGAGGGCATTATGACGCCACCGGCTACCCTTACCGACCCTCCGCCGACCCCACTGACGCCAACCGACACCGCGAAGCGCGAATCTCGTGTGGTTCAGCTACCCATCTCGGCCACCGAGTGGGCGGCTCTACAAGCTCCATTCCCGCTTACAGAGGACGAGTGGAAGCGGATGGACGAAGTGCTGAAGGCTATGAAACCTGCCCTATCTGTCAGCGGCTCAGGGGCCGATAGAGAACATCCTAAGTCGGAAGCGTGACTGAGGTCTCTACCGAACAACTCAAGAAGGCCATACGGAACCTTCACGGCTGCGACTCCACGTGGACGGGAGCTGTGCGTGTCAAGGAGACATTCAAGGGTGAGACTGTTTGGGATGGCCTTGTGCAGGTCTTTAACCTCATCGATCACCCTAAGGCCCCGCGCTGCTACGCTTGGTCTCACGCCATCGACGACAGCACGAAGCGACGCTTTGTGGCTGTGCTGCACCAAGAGCCAGTGACATCACCAGCGGCGGCTGTACGAGCGGATATCATCCAGCAGGCCCGCGAATGACCGCCCAAACTTTCTTGAGCCTAATTAGGACACTACCGATGGCCCGCAGGACTCGACACTCAGCCGGAATAGGCGCAGGCTACGAGAACTGCTAGATCCTCCTTCTGGAGCCCTGGCTTATGGCACCACTGCCGACTGACGTAAGCGGCATCGGATAATCTACTGCCGGGTGGCCGTTCGACGTTCTGGCCTACGGCACTCGGGGCATGTCTCGAGGGGCTAGATTCTTCGTCGGCCTACGGCCTCCTCAGAATGACCGATCGTGTTTCCTAGGTCAGCCCATCAGTTTCGCGTAGGTGTCAAGGAGCGGCTCCACGGTCTCACGATCTGCCGAGGGCAGGCCGAAGACCGCGCGCTCCACGCCGGCGTCGGCCAGTTTGTCGATGGTCTCGCGGTCCGGTGGCACGCCGAACACGCCGATCGAGATCGAGTCCGGGTTCCGGCCGGCGTCCTTCGCTCGCGATTTCAGATTGGCGATCTTCTCGCCTAGGCTTGGGCCGGGGCCAGGCCGCCCGTAGATGGGCATCCAGCCGTCCGCATACTCGATCACGCGGTCGAACGTGCGAGGGCCGTCGCCGCCCATGATGATCGGCGGGTGCGGCTTCTGGAAGGGCTTGGGGTAGGCCCAGACCGGATCGAAATCGACCAGGTCGCCGTGAAACTCGGCCTCCTCCTCCGTCCAGAGCTGCTTCATGGCGAGGATGTTCTCGCGCATGTGTCGCCAGCGGCGCTTGAAGGGCGTGCCGTGGTTCTCCATCTCCTCCGCGTTCCAGCCGCCGCCGATGCCGAAGATGAAGCGGCCGTTGGAGAGCAGGTCCAGGCTCGCGACGGATTTCGCGGTCGTGATCGGGTCGCGCTCGATCACCAGGCAGATGCCCGTGGCGACCTTCAGCCGCTCCGTCGCCATGGCCGCCGCCGTCAGCGCGACGAACGGGTCGTACGTGTGCCAGTACATCTCCGGCAGCTCCGGGCCGCCCGGCCACGGCGAGCGGCGGCTGGCCGGTATGTGTGTGTGCTCCGGCGCCCAGTATGACTCGAAGCCTCGATCTTCCAGCATCCGCGCCAGCTCGTCTGGCCGGACCGAGTAGTCGGTGGGGAACATCGTTACGCCGTAGTCCATGGTTGCCTCTCCTCAATCAGGTTGTCCCGGGTTCGCCTTGTGGTAGCGTGGCTAGTATATACGCTATAAAGGAACTTCCACCGCTCAGCCGCCAGACACAATAGGCGCCCGACAATGCTTATCCCTCTCCCCCGAAGACCCCTTCTCGGTGCGGCCATTGCCTTGCGGACGTGGAAAGAAGACGACGCCGAGTGGTACGTCCGCGCACGCGACCAGGACGTGTTCCGATGGACCAAGGAGCCGCGAGATCTCACGACGGAGCGTGCCCGCACCGCAATCGCACGCCATCTGAGCCATCCTACGTACGCCGGGTTCGCCATCACCGATCTGGCGTCCGGCCGTTTGCTCGGCAATATTGCGCTGGTCATCACTGAGACGGAACGCTATTGGGCAGAAGTAATGTACTGGCTAGCCGCGCCGGCTCGCGGCCGAGGAGCAGCGACGGAGGCGGTCCGCACGATGGCGCGGTGGGCGTTCGAGACCCTTCCTATCGAACGTATCGAGCTGCTCACGGATGCGGGCAACGATGCTTCTCAACGCGTTGCCGAGCGAGCCGGGTTCGCGCATCGGGGCAAACGCGGTGAGCGCCGACTCTTCATCATGACGAGAACGCCTCGTCGTACCGATGCCTAGATGCGGGCCTTCTTGACGTGTCAGCTTGCGTCTGCCCTTGACAAACTTCCAGACTCTGGTATCCTATGGCTGCCAGCGACCTGTAATGGGCGCTGAGCCACGAGCATTAGGAAGAGCACATCGCTGCTTGGATCCATCATGACCGAGACGGCGCGCATCGGAAGCATCATTGCGCCCTATCGGCCGAGCAGCGGCTGAGAGGGTGTTTTGCTATGGGGGTGGTTATGCGGACGATGTTGAAGAGCAAGATTCACCGGGCGACGGTCACGGACGCCAACCTGCACTACGAAGGCAGCGTCACGATCGACCCGATCCTCATGGAGGCGGCCGGCCTGTTGCCGTTCGAGCAGGTGCACCTGCTCGACATCGACAACGGCGCGCGGCTCACCACCTACGTCATCGAGGGCGAGCGTGGCAGCGGACAGATGTGCGTGAACGGGGCGGCCGCTCACCTAATCCACCGCGGCGACACCATCATCGCTATCAGCTACATGACCGTCTCCGAGGACGAAGCTCAGCGGCACGAACCCAAGCTGATCTACGTCGATGAGGCGAACAACATTACGCACGCGGGTCACGCTATTGAGCCCGCGGCGGTCTTGGCATACGAGGGGTAGTGGAGGAAGAGGATATGGGCAAGTCATGCCGAGTGACCACCAGCAACATCAAGGCGATGAAGCGTCGTGGCGAGAAGATCGTCATGCTCACCGCCTACGACTATCCATCGGCGCGCTTGGTCGAGGAGGCCGGCGTCCCGATGATCCTCGTGGGCGACACACTGGGCATGGTCGTCCTCGGCTACGATACGACGCTGCCGGTGACCATGGAGGATATGCTCCACCACGTGAAAGCGGTCTGCCGTGGCACGGAGAAGACGCTCGTCGTCGCGGACATGCCGTTCATGAGCTTTCAGGCTGGCCCGGAAGAGGCGCTCCGTAACGCGGGCCGCTTCCTGCAGGAGGGCGGCGCGCAGGCGGTCAAGCTGGAAGGCGGCGTTGTCGTTGCCGACACGGTCCGCAAGATCGTCGACGCCGGCATACCGGTCATGGGCCACGTTGGCCTCACGCCGCAGTCCGTCCACCAGTTCGGCGGTTGGAAGGTGCAGGGCAAGAAGCCTCAGGGCGCCGTCCGCGTGATGAACGATGCGCTCGCGCTGGAACAAGCCGGCGCCTTTAGCGTCGTGCTGGAGCTGGTGCCGACGGCGCTGTCCAGCCTGATCGCCAAACGAATGCGCGTACCGACGATCGGTATCGGCGCGGGAGCCGGCTGCGACGGCCAGGTACAGGTCTTCCACGACCTGCTGGGGATGTACGGCGACTTCGTCCCCAAGCACACGCGCCAGTACGCCAAGATCGGCGATGCCATGAGAACGGCGATTGCGGAGTACGCGGACGATGTGCGCGAAGGGCGCTTCCCAACAGAGGCGCAGAGCTTCTCGATGGACGAGAACGCGCTTGCGGAACTGCTGACGACAGACGACGATAACGACGCGCCCGAGATCAGGTTCGATATCGAGTTGCCGGACTACTTGTCTTTGCCCGTCCTACCCCCCCGCTAACGGCCAGCGCTTCCGGATACTCCAGCTCATGGAGGTCGCATCCACTATTGCGGAGATGCGCGCGATCCGCCGCGCGATGGCAGGGAGCATCGGCTTCGTTCCCACGCTTGGGTACCTGCACGATGGACACCTCTCGCTCGTCCGCGCCGCCAAGGAACAGAACGAGCATACGATCGCGAGCATCTTCGTCAATCCGACGCAGTTCAACAATCCCGACGACTTCGAGCGCTATCCTCGCGATGACGAGGGCGACCTCGCCCAGCTCCGAGACCAAGGCGTCGATGCCGTGTTCATGCCCTCCGCCGAGGAGATGTACCCCGCTGGCCAATCGACATCAGTGGACGTCCAGGAGGTTACGGAACGGCTTGAAGGCGAGCATCGGCCCGGCCATTTTCGCGGCGTGGCGACCGTCGTCGCGAAGCTCTTC
>JADFRJ010000134.1 GCA_022561355.1 Chloroflexota bacterium
CGTCGCCGGGCGGGCCCGCGGGCGGGCGGCTGCGATAATCCCAGCGGCCGCGCTCGTTGTGGTAGCGCAGCAGGTCGTCGTCGCCGCAGGCGAAGGCGGGCGACCGTAGCGCCGCGATCAAGGCGACTTCGTCCGTAGGATCGTCGATCGCGCGGAGCACAGACAGCAGATCGCGGACTTCCTGCGTGTCGTAGACGAGCGACTGCGATTCGACGCGGTACGGAATGTGGGCTTCTTCCAGCGCCTCCTCAATCTGTGGCAGGACGGTGCGCGTGGGAATCAGGATGGCGATGTCGGCGTAGTTCGCATCGCGAATGGTGTCATCGGCCTGGTCCAACAGTTGCCAGCGCTCGCTCTTGGCGGCGAGGACCGTATGGACGATGTCCTGCGCTTCGAGGACGCGGATGTCCGCGACGTTCTCTTTATCGACGCTGGCGCGGCCAAAGAGCCGGATGGCAGGCCCTTTGTCCTGCCTGCCGCGGGAGGCCTCAAGCGGCACGTGGGCGGCCTGACCGGGAACCGGCTCCTCACCCATTAGATGGCTGAACATCTCGTTCAGCCAATCGATGACGGGGTGGACGGACCGGTAGTTTTGCTGAAGTTGGACGACTCCCGACG
Organism: Chloroflexota bacterium; assembly: GCA_022561355.1. Classification (GTDB taxonomy): domain Bacteria; phylum Chloroflexota; class Dehalococcoidia; order DSTF01; family RBG-16-68-14; genus SZUA-185. Next base: position 619 of record JADFRJ010000134.1, read on the forward strand.
AGAAGCGCTCCTCGGTAGCCTGGTAGAGGTTGATGTCTGCCCGGCGGAAGCGGTAGATCGACTGCTTCGGGTCGCCAACAAAGAAGAGGCGCCCTTCATCGACAGGCGCTTCTTGCCAGGGGACTCCTTCGGCCGGGCCGCTGCCGGCAAGCAGAACCGCTATCTCGATCTGCAGCGGATCGGTGTCCTGAAACTCGTCGATCAGGAGATGCGAGAACTGTTTCCGCACGGCTTCGCGGACGGCGTCGTCGCCTCGCAGGAGGTCGCGCGCCAGGACGAGCAGGTCGTGGAACTCAAGCCGCCCTTGCGACCTGCGCTCCGCCGCATATTCGAGGACGAAGCGCTGAACGGCTGAGAGCAGCGGCGGTATCACGTTGGCGCCGGCCTGTGCGAGCAGATCGTCCCGGAGGTCTTGCGCTTGCAGCAAGCGGTCGCGCACTTCGTCCACCGAGACCTTCTGCCAGTTGGGCTTGCGGCCCAGGCGGCTCTTGATGCGAGACGTTTCCAGCAGCACACGGAGCTGGTCGAGTTCGGATTCGGCGGCTGCTAGACGCCGGGCGGCGACTTCGACCCCCTCCAGGTGTCCTACCATTCTGTCGTCGTGGGCCATGCAGGTGTCTCTCAGTCTGGCGATCGCTTCCAGTTCGCGCGCGAGACCGTTCGTATCGATGGCGATCAACGGCGGCTGCTCAGATGGATCATCTTGGAGGCGGTCCCAGTTCTGGTGGAGTTTCCGTGCGAGCGTGCACAGGTCTTCGACCTTGAGGCCGATCGTAAACGAGCGCAGGAGCACGTCTTCGAGGTCACCGTCGTTAAGGAGACGGTCGACGAAAGCGGCCCAGTGCTCTTCGAACGCGATGGAGGCGCTGATCTCGTCCTGTACCTCGATTAGGGGAGGGAGGCCGGCTTCCAGGGGGTGCTCAGTAAGGATGCGCTGGGCGAACCCGTGAAGCGTCTCGATGGCGGCGCCATCGAGTTCGGCCAGCGCGCTCCGACAGCGGTCACGTTCCTCTACTGTGAATGCGTCGGAATCTTGCTCGGCCTGCTCAATTCGAAGGCGGACGCGGTCGCGAAGTTCGGCCGCGGCGGACTCCGTGAACGTGATGGCGGCAATACTCCGGAGGCGGGCCGTGCCTGACGAGACGAGGCGCACGATTCGTTCGATGAGCTCTCTCGTCTTGCCGGTGCCGGCCCCGGCCTGGACGAAGAGAGTTGATTTCAGGTCTGTGCGGATGCGATCACGGGCTGCCTGATCGGCGGGCGTCGCCTGGTTCATTGGTCAGGCCCTCCCTCGGAGAGCGTGACGTATTGGGCCAGCTCCGGCGCGCCGCGCTTTCGCTCCCAAGCTCTCGCCTTGTCGCTGGGGCAGACCCGCGTATACGGGCAGAACATACAGTTGACGTAGGTCCCCTGCTGCGTTGGTCCCGGGCGGGCCGGGAACAGGCCATCGCCGATGCCGTCCACGATTGTGACTAACGCGCTCTTGAATCTCTCCAGGCGCTCCTCTGTGACTGGGTAGCCAGCTCGCTTGTAGCCCCACTGCTCGGTCGCGAACCAATAGTAGGAGTCGGTCGGGACCTGGCCGTGAGCCTGCTGAGCGGCGAGGGCGTAGATGGGGAGCTGGAGAAGGGTGCCGCCTTTGATCGGGTCCTTGTCCAGCTTGTCGAATGGCTTCGCGGAGCCGAACTTGTAATCGAGGACGAGCAGGCGTGAGCCGTCCGGCGCAACGTCTACGCGATCGATGCGGCCGCGGAACGCGATCTTGCGTGTGCCATCGAGGTCGGCAATCACCGGTGGCCGGTCGCTGTCCTGCACGCCGAAGGCGAACTCGGCATCGGACGGGACGACGCCGAATTCACGGCGCAGCTCGTCATCGGCGTCCAGGAATCCCTCCAGGTCGCGCATGATGCGTTCGCGGTCTAGCCGCCAGAGCACGGGCCTCCCTGTGATGCCGGACGCTTCGGCTTCATCGCATAGCTCGGTGCCAATCTGCCGTAGGCGTTGCCGCTGTTCCTCGCTCCAGGGCCGGTCCTCCTCGACCGGGAGCATCTCCGTGATGAAGCGTTCGAGCGCCTTGTGAAGCAGGTTGCCGCGATCGATTGGGCTCAGCCGCAGCGTCTCCTCCGGGCTGAGGGTTTCGGCAATGTGGAGGACGTTTCCTAGTAGGTACTTGCGGGGGCAGGCCGCCCAGTTCTGCAGCGCCGTAGGTGAGATCGCCCGGTCCGCTGTCGGCATGAGATCGCTGGCCTCACCAACGTTACCATCCCATCTCGTGAGCTGGCTGCTGAGGCGCGCCAAGCCGGCTTCAAAGCCGTTGCGGAGGGCGTTGGCGTCATCTGCCACGGCAAGATAGTGGCTGGTAATCTGCCGGCCGCTGCGCTTCCAGCGGAGGAGGCTGCGCAATCCGTATTCTTGCCCGGACGCCGGTGCGCTGCCGTCCGCGAGCGCTCCTTCGAACGATGGCACAACAGTGAGCCAGGCCGGCGACGGCCGCTTGTCGAGGTCCTTGCTGTATAGCCTGCGCCCGGCCAGGGCGGACGCGCTCTCGAGCAGCCAGCGTGCGGGGAGCTTTCCGCGATGGCCGCGCAGGTCGGCTCGCGGGTACACCAGCAGCCGTTCCGGCGCGACGGCGAGCGCCGCGAGATAATCGCGGCGATCTTCCGCACGACGGTCGGTCCGGAGGGGTATGCCTTCGCCTGCCGCCCTGCGCTCGAAGTCGGGCAGGAGTGGGTCGTCGCGTCCGCGCGGCGGTACGAGTCCCTCGGACATGCCGAGCAGGATGACGACGTCGAAGCTGGTACCCATGGCATCGCGTATACGGCCCGTGAATACACCATCGCCGAACCGCCCGATGCGCGAGGCGGGCGCTTCCAGCTCGCGCTCCAAGGCACGGCGGAAGGTGGACTCGTCCGTTTCAGGCCGGACATCGTCGAGGTGGGCCAATGTTTCGAGCGACCCCTCTATCTTTCGGTACGCCTCGACTTCCTGCTCGGGCCAGTCCCGCCGGTGGCCCTCGCCGCCGAGGTATCGCTCCAGGAGATTGCCGGCCCAGCCAGCAAACTCCGCCCAACTCCAGCCTCGCTCCGGTTGAACGTTGGCCGTAAGGTCTTCGACAAAAGCCGCGAGCCGCTGCGCATGGTCCAGTTCCGCGTTCAGACCACGAATCTGCCCCTCAGGGGCATCGTCGCGGCGTTCTAGGGCCTCGCGGCGCTGGAGGGCGCTGCGGCTGTGACTCGCGAGCCGTTCACCCCACTGCGCGGGACCGGCAACGATGCCGGCGGCGCGCGAGAGCGTGTCCCAGCGATGAGCCGGCGCTGGATCGCGGCCTTCGTACTCGAGGATCGGCCCGGCGCTGAGCCAGTCCATGACAGCATCGCGCCTGAAATCGAGTTCGCGAAGCCGAAGGAGGCCGAGGAGCGTGCGCCCCGGCATGGTCTGCGCCAGCGGTTGGACTGCTGGTGCGTTGTGTGGCATGCCGGCAGCCTCGAACTGCTCGTGCGTGAGCAGGGCGTACGGCTGAGCGGTGGGATAGAGGACGGCGATGCGATGCAGAGGGACGCCGTCTGCCAGGCGCTTCGAAACGAGCCTGAGCGCGAACCTGACCTCCTCCTCCGCGTCGGTGACGGCGACGATCTCCGTAGCGTTCAGCGCGTCCGGTGCTTCCTCGCGATCAGCCGCGCCGAACGCCTCCTCGAGCGATGCCACGAGTTGATTGGCGGGCACATCGGCCGCCTCGTCCCCAGTCTGACCGATGAGGACCGTGAGGCCGCCGGCCGAGCCGAGCGCTCCGATGAAGCGATGCTCGGAGGGCGAAAGCCGCCGTGGCAGATGGACGATGACGTGGCCCACATCTCGGAGTGCGGGAGAGTCAGCGCGAACAGCCTCGGCCGCCGCGTCCAGCAAGTCTTCTTCATCGTAGTAGCGCTCGGACAGCTTGCGGACGCTGCGGTAGGCGCGCACAACCGTGGCGGCTCGGGGACCCTGCCGCTCGATCGCGGGCAGGACCGACTCGGGCGAGCGGCGCAGGTCGCGAAGCGTGGTATCGAGGCTGCGTTCGGTCGCTGCGTGGCCGGCGACATCGCGAAAGACGCCCGGGTCTTCGGCCAAAGCGGCGCGTATGGCTTCGGCGCGGACGGCGTTGGTAAACGGCCGACGCTTTGCGGCGGCGAGGGCAGGAGCGCCGAGCAGTTCGGCGACGCGCGCGAGCACGATGAAGCGGACGTTGATGATGCCGTCGTGGCCGGAGACGGCAGACAGCGAGAGTTCGCCGAGTCCCAGGCTACGCCGCAGCGAGAGTCCCGCATAGTTCGAGGGAACGGCGACGGTGACGGGCGCGAGCGGGTCGCCGTGCTTGGCGGAGACGATGGCATCCCGCAGCGCGAGCGTGGCCGCGGGCCCATAAGGGACGACGCGTAACGTGGTCATTCGGTCGATATGTTACCGGGTATTGCCGGCGGGCAGTTGTGGGATTAAGTCAGCGGCGAATTGGAGGATGAGGACAGCGTCTAGCGAGTTGACGAGGCCATCGCCGTTGACGTCGGCCTCAGCCCGGCAGGCTACCGCGCGTACAAGGCCGGCCTCCGAATGCAGGATGAGCGCTGCGTCTATCGCGTCCACCGCTCCATCGCAGTTCGCGTCACCAGTCACGAACCTGTCTGGCGTGGGAGTCGGAGGGCTGGGAGTCTCCGTAGGCGGCCTCGGCGTGTTGGTTGGGCCTTGTCCGCTGCCGCAGATGACGGTCAGGTTGCTCAGCTTCGGGACGACATTGCTATTGTCAGAGAGCTTGAAGAGCGTTCCGTTGGTGAGAGCGACAGGATCGCCGAACGGGAGCATCCGCAGCTCCGTGGTGCTGTCAGCATCCGGGCAGTTCATCTTTAGTTCGATGAAGTTGCCAACGTACGTGCTGACCGGCAGCGGCGGAAGCAGGCCGGTCAAACAGCCGTGCTCCAACGTGCCTTCGGGCGACGAATCCGCTAGGCGGACTGACGGCACGCAGTCTGGCGAGACGTACTCGTCGGTCCACAAGTCGGCAGGCTGGTAGTCGAGGTCTGCACCGATGAAGATAGATGTCTGGGCGAGGATATAGCCTTGGTCCGGGATACCTACAATCTCGACGGCCAGCGTGAAGGACGCGCCTTGCGGAATGGTGCAGGTGTCGCCGTCACAGGCGCCGCCTTCCTTGACGACCAAGCGCATCTCCGCGTTGCCGGAATCGGGGGTTGGGCTACTTGTAGGCGTTGGCTCGCCGGGTGGAAGCGCGCCCGATCCGCAGATCACCGTGAGGTCGGTGGCCTTCGGAATGACCTGGGACTGATCCCAACGCTTGAACAGCGCGCCGCTGTCGCCAGCGGGGTCCTCGCCGAATTGCAGTAGCTCCACCAGCGTGCTGCTCTCAGCGTTCGAACAGGTCATGGACAGATCGACGAAGTTGTCGATGTCTCTGAGCGGGTATGGCGGAAGCAGGCTAGAGGTGCAGCTGTGCAGGACGGAGTTTGGCACTGCTTCCAACTGATCTCGAACCGGCAAGGAGGCAGCGGCGCATTCGGCCCAGACGAACTCGTCTCTGGCCGTATCCGTTGGCTTGTAGGCCAGGTCCGGCCCAAAAACAATAAACGAACTGATCTGGCTGTAGTTGGCGGGTGGCCTGACGATGTCAACTGAGAGAGTGAACGAAGCGCCCAATTCGACTCTGCACGTATCAGCGTCACACTCCGCACCGCTCTTCACCGTTAGTCTCATTTCAGGGCCGCCCTCTGCGGCAGAAGCGTCGCTAGAAGCGGACCAAGGCAAGCTATAGGCCATCGCGCCAGCCAGGATCAGCCCGGCAGCTACAACCAGTAGGAATCGCTTAACCGTTAGCATGCTCGTCTCCGTCCAAATCCTGGACACGCACCTTTCGCCAATGTCCGGCTAGAGCATAGCAGAATTCGAGAATGGCGAACGTAGAAATGGCGGTGCCGCGTGTCAGGTAACTACAGGCCAATC
>JADFRJ010000135.1 GCA_022561355.1 Chloroflexota bacterium
GGGCTTCTGGCTGATCGAAGGCGTTTCGCGGCTCGTCGATGGCGTCCACGTGCGCCCGCAGCCGCTCCTGCTCGACGAGGCCGGTCAGCGCCGCGATATCAGGGCTATCGGGGCCGGCGTGAGAGGCCGCCCCACTGAGGAACGCCGCGAGAATGGCTGCAACGACGAGGAAGATACGTGCGAGGCGGATGTTGGGTTTCATCGGCATCCTTCCCTTCGGCTGCGCCCTCCGACAGGCTCAGGATGACGGGGACTTCGCTGCGCGAAGTCCCTTGGCAGTCGCTTCGCAACTGCGAGCTGCGCCCTTCGACGGCTCAAGAGGGCTCATGCGTACCGGCTTTGAAGGCCGCGACCTCCTGCTCAACGACGGGGATCGCGCTCTTGCCCTCGTCTAGCAGCCGTTGGAGGAACGCTTCTCGCTCGGCCAGCCCTGACTCGAACGCGTCGAGCGGCATGCCCAGCCGTTCCGCCAGCGCCTCCCGCGACGACGGCTCCTCCAGCACCGAAAACGTGTCCGCTTTCGCGTTCCACTCCGCCAGCCGCTCGATCTCGACGCCGCCCGCGCCGTTGCTCAGCAGCCCCACGTCGCGTACGCGGCGCAGCGTCTGTCCGTCACGAGTCTCGATCACCATTGGCACCACGAACTCCAATCGCGCCACATGTTCCGGCGCGGCGGCGTTGTCCTCCACGAGCTGCTCTATCACCTCTTCTACCGTCTCCGCGTGCAACGTGGTGGCCAGCGAGTATCCTTCCGCCAGCAGCTCGAAGGACTTCACAACGTACGGCCCCCACGAGTACACGGGCAGGTGATCGCTCATCTCGTTCACCATGATGTAGGTGGCATGGTCGTCGCTCGGCGGTGGCAGATCGAACGTCTCCCCCCAGCCGCGCGTGAAGTACACCAGCGTCTCCTCCCGCGCGAACGGCAGCAGCGCCGTCAGGATCGTCGTTTTGCCTGCGCCCGGAGGCTCCGCGGCGAAGACGAACGACGCGCCATGCTCGATGCCCAGCCAGAACGCGGCCGCCATCCGAGGCGGCAGCGTGCCGGCCTGCATGATCTGTACGATCGAGAGGGCCTCCGGCTGGTTCCAGCCGTGCCATCCCCACCAGCTCTCCGGTTGGTTGACTGCGCGCATGGTCAGCGGCCATGATAGCTCATGGAGAAGAGCAGCGCCCAGGTGAGCCGGAGGTACCCATGGCCACGAACTCCACGATGAAAGCCGCCATCGTCGCGGGCCCTCAACGATTCGAGATCCAGGACCTCCCTGTCCCGGCGCTCGAGCCGGGCGGCGTGCTCGTCCGCGTCCGCAATTGCGGCATCTGCGGCAGCGACCTCCACTTCTATCGAGGTGAGTTTCCAGCGGCGCCGGGCATGCGTCTCGGCCACGAATTCTCCGGTCAGGTCGCCGCTCTGGGCGAAGGCGTGACCGGGCTCTCTGAAGGCCAGCCCGTCGCGATCGAGCCGGTGGAGGTCTGCCGCAACTGCGATCTCTGCCGGACGGGGCACCCCCAACTCTGCCCAAACCGCAAACTGATTGGCACGGTGATACCAGGCGCGCTTGCTGAATACGTCCACGTACCGTCCTACTTGGTCCACCCGCTTCCTGAAGCGGTCGACTTCGAGGTCGGCGCGCTGATCGAGCCGCTAGCCGTTGCGATCCACGGACTGAGGCTCGTCAGCCTCTCGGTCGGGGAACGCGTGGCGATCCTCGGCTCCGGCACGATCGGCCTCATGACCGTCGTCGCCGCCCGAGCGATGGGCGCATCGAGTATCTTCACCACCGCTCGCCATCAGCACCAGGCCGACGCGGCGATGGCGCTGGGAGCAACGCAGGCCATCGAAGCCAATGAGAGCGCCGCGGAGGCTCTCACCGCTGCCTTCGCGGGACGTCCGCCTGAGGTGGTCGTCGAGACGGTGGGCGGCAGCGCGAACACGATCAGCCAGGCGATCGATCTCGTAGCGCCCGGCGGCCGCATCTCGATCCTGGGTCTCTTCACGGGGCCCGTCACGATGAACGCGACCGCGGTCGTGCTCAAGGAAGCGCTGTTGTTTGGCAGCATGACCTACGGCCGGCCCGGCTCACGGTCCGACTTCGAGGTCGCGCTAGAGATCGCGGCGGCGCAGGCGGATGACCTTCGCGCCTTGATCACTCATCGCGTGCCTTTGGCAGACGTCGGGGCCGGCTTCGCGATCGCCGCCGACAAGTCGCAGAAGTCGATCAAGGTGACGGTGGAGGTCGGCTAGTTCAGCCGGTCGGCTAGTTCAGCGCGGCGCCGGCGAATCGCTTCTGCCGGCTCTCTTCCCAGCGCTCCGTCAGCATGCTGATTAGGTCGCCCAGCAACTCCTCCTCACGAGCAAGGCGAGCGGGCACCGAAAGCATCTCCAGCAAATCTTGCTTAACCTCGTTGGGCACGTCGAACTGGCTTGCGACGAAGTCTGCGAGGGCGGCCGGCGCTCCCGGGATGTTCACCTCCCGCGTCCACTGGCTGCTGATCGCCATGACGAGACGGAACTGTTCGGCAAACAGCGCCGCTATCCGCTCCGCTGCGGCTTCGACTTCTTCACCGGCGGCTCCGGTGTTTTCTAGATACTCCACCTCGCCCGACAGGTATTCCTCGCTGCGGTCCAGTTCAAGAATGCGGAAGCGCCGCCGCCCGAGATTGATCAGGTTCATTCGACCGTCGGGCAACCGCTGGACGCGAGCGACGCGGGCTGTCGTCCCGACGTCGTAAGGCTCACCGTCGCCGCTGGCCTCCTCACCGCTCTTCAAAAGCACGACGCCGAACGGCTCTTTTTCATCGATGCAGCGGCCGATCATGAGCTTGTAACGCTCCTCAAAGATGTGCAGCGGCAGCGCCTGCTTCGGGAACAGGACCGTATTCAAAGGAAAGAGTGGGATGTGTGCCATTTCGGTCAGAGGATACCACGGCGGCGTTTGGGCCGCGCAGCCGGCCTACTGCTTCAGCAGTTTGACTCGCGCCGGCTCGGTGGAGCCGTTCTCGGAGGGCAGGAGCGAACCGACAGCGCCACCGTCATAGTAGGAGGACACGAATACGGCGCCGCGCGGGACGGTATTGGTGAGCACAGCCTTGAGGGCCAATTGCGACGAGCCGTTCCGCAGAACGACCTGATCCCCGGTGCTGATTCCGAGTTCGACGGCGTCGTACTGGTTGACGAGCACGCCGTCTTCCCGGTGTAGCTTGTCAGCTTCCGGCGAATGGATGGAGGCCGCCTCGAGGTTCGTGAACAGTGTTCGGCCGGTCAGCAGCGCCACGTCGCCGTTCTCGGGCGCCGGACTTGGCGACACGCTCACCGGCTGCAACGCGATCGTCTCGGGGGCCGTCTCGGCGACAGCACGTCCCTTGCCCCAGCCCAGGTACCCGTAGAAGTGGAACAGCTCGTACCCGGGCACCTTGGAGGTGATCTCCTCGGTGATGTCGGATGCCTCCGCATAGCTGAAGCTCTCGCTGACGTTGAGCTTCGCGCTGAGGCGCTTGCCGAGTTCTCGCAGCGTCTGCCAGGCCGGCTGCGCCTCACCCAGCGCGCCTTCTGCGGCGAGCATCCGCTGTACGCGACGGTCCGCGTTTGTGACCGTCCCTTCCTTCGCTAACGCCGAGACGTCCGCCAGCACGACATGGGCTAGTTTGGCGGTATCCGTCAGCACTTGATCGATCACGACGAGCAGATCGAGCTTGGAGAGCGCCTCTTCGATGCGAGCCTTCCCGGGGGCGAACATCATCGGGTTGTCTCCAACGACAACGAGCGCCTTGATGGCGCCACTGTTCGCGCCATCGATGATGCCTTGGAAGTCGAGGCCGCCTTCAGCAGGCATGACGCCCATATCGCGAGCGCCGTTCACGTTCGCCTCGGTGGGAAGCAGGTAGAAGGAGCGAGCGGCTCCCTTACCTCGTAGGAGGAGCGCAATGTTCGCGGCAGCCTTCGTGGTTTCGGCAGCAGCGCTCACGCCCGTACCCTTGGGCGCGACGACCACAGCCACGTGCTGTTCCGTATCCGACGCCGCCTCTCTCAGAATGTCCGTGGCCGCATCGAGGCCCTCCACCTCAACGCTGACGCTAGGGATGCCAGCTTGATCGAGCCCCGCCGCTTTGGCGGCCGTCGCGATCTGCCCGTCCTGAATCAGCGCGCTGGCAAGGGCCGCGACCACTGTAGCTTCCTGGCCTGGCGCTGGCTGGAGCCAGACGCCACCATACGGCTCGGCGAAGTCGCACAGCTCGCCGCGCCGCGCCGAGACGACGATCAGACGCGCTGGCTCACGCAACGGCAGCTTCTTCGGATCGACAGCGTCCTTGATGCGGAGGGCGGCAACATTATGGGACTCTTCGAGGTCGTCGGCGATCACCAGGATCGTCTTCGCGTTCTTCGGGATGTCCGTCAGGTCGGCCGGCAGCCGTTCCGTTCCGAAGGCAGCGACGGCAGCGCTCGCGGACGCATTGTTCAACGGCCCAGCGCTGAAATCGAGATGGGGCGTGTCAATCACGTCGCGTGCGAGGCGGCGGACGAGGTAGTTCTCCTCGTTGGTGATGAAAGGCGATCCCAGCAGCGCTATCGATGCGGCGCCGTGCGCTTCACGCACTTCCGCCAGCCGCTCCACCGCGCGGTCCAACGCGTTGTCGATCTGTGTTGGGACTAGCTCATCGCCTTCTCGAACCAGATGCTCGCTGAGGCGTTCCTTCGGCTTGAGGGCATCGTAGTGGAACCGTCCGCGGACGCATATCTGGTCGTCGCTGAACGGGTTCATCGTGTCAGGCTTAACGATCACTGGCTTGTCGCCCCGCCGGCCCACGCTAATCGTGCAGCCTACACTGCAAGAGTTGCAGACCGTCGATACCCAGTCCTCAGTGCGAGCGAGCCACTTGTTCGGCTTCTCCATGAGCGTGGCCGTCGGGCAGACGTCGATGCAGGAGCCGCAGAAGTCACAGTTCGATTCATCGATCGGGCCGCCCGCTCCGAACGCGATCCTCGTGGAGAACCCGCGCCCGGCTAGCGTGATCGCACCCGTGTGGCGCAAGTCGTCACAGGCGCGGACGCAGCGGGTGCAGATGATGCACATCTGCGGGTCGAACTCCAAAAAGGGGTTGGCGCGGTCCGGCTCAGGCTGCTCCGCCTGGTAGTAGGTGCGATCCTCCAACACCCATGGTTCAACGTTGTCCTTGCCCATGTCGAGCAGATCGTTCGTGGTCTGGAGTTCACAGCGATAGTTCTTCGAGCAGGTAAGACAGCGGTGCGTGACGACGTCGTCGCGCAGGCAGACATCGCCGGGCATGCACTTCACGCGCCGGTGACAGGTGAGGCAGCGGTCCGAGTGGTTCGCGTCGATGAGCGACAACACATACTGCCGCGCCTGTTTCACCTCCGCTGTGTCGGTGCGCACGACCATCTCATCGCGAACCGTCGATGTGCAGGACAGCTGCAGGCCGCCTCGCGCACCCTCAATCTCGACCAGACACGTCCGGCAGCCGGCATAGGGCGGCAGGCCATCGATGTAGCATAGATTGGATACGTAGATGCCGTTCTCTTTGATGACCTCTACGAGCGGAGCGCCCTCTGGCGCCTCGATCTCGCGGCCGTCGATAGTGAGCTTCGCCACTAGGCCTCCCTTTAGCTCTTCCGCTCGATCAATTCGATCGTCTCGTCCGGAGCCCGCGCTCCGTGTGGATACATGAAGTCATTCTCCTTGAGGAAGTTGTGCGCGAAGTCGGTTAGGGATTCCTTGTCCCGGTACATGGAATCAAAGTCCGCGGTGACGTCCTTCCAGGTGCCGCCCGCCTGGATCGCGTCGTACGGGCATGCCTCAGTACAGAGGCCGCAGTACATGCAGATCCGAAAGTCGATCTCATAGCGGTCGACCTTGAGTTCGCCGCCCTCCGCAGGTGACGTTGCCACAAGGATGCAGCCATCGGGACATGCTTGAGCGCACGTTGAACAGCCTGTACAGCGCTCCTCGAACCAGATGAGGTTCGTACGAGCGCGAGCAGGAATGTCCCGCACCTCTTCGGGATACTGCACGGTGAACGGCGGCTTGAAGATGTGCTTGAACGTCACCATCATGCCTTTGAGTATGCCCAAGCCGTACATCCGAGGATCCCTCCCTATTTGCGTTTGGAGAATTGTTTCACAAACTCTCCGAATTCTACCAGTGAACGGTGCAGATACTCAACCGGCGCTGCGTGGAGGCTGGATGAACCGTTGAGACCGAGGTGATTCTTGCGCCGGCTAGCCTGCGGTGAGGCTCAGGCGGGAGCTAGTGCTGGCCAGCCAGCGTTGATGCGGACGCCGCGGAGCGGCGCTGGTTGAACTCGCGCAGCATCATCGCGACGCCAAGTCCCAGCAACGCGAGCGTACCACCGGCAACTCCATCGATGATGAAGTGGTTCGCTGTGAGAACAATACTCGCAAACATGAGGACCGGCAGGGCGACGCCGATCGCCTTCAAAAAGATGCTCTTGCTGTGCTGGAAGATGGCGATCCCAATGAGGAGATTCCAGCCAAAGTGCAAACTTGGCATGGCCGCGTACTGGTTCACGAACGCGGGGGGCTGTAATACGCGATACGCGTGTGAACGCTCCGCGATGGTATCAAC
>JADFRJ010000136.1 GCA_022561355.1 Chloroflexota bacterium
TCGCCATCGACGTAGCCCTCCAGGAAGAAGACCTCCTTGACGCCCTGGTGCCCGGAGGCCGCGCGCTGCTCGTCCTGGCGCATGGGGATGAGCTTGTCGGCGGTGAGGGAGGCGTCCTCGGTGCCCTTGGAGCCATCGGTGACGATGAGGACGTAGAAGTCCCAGCCGGCTTTGGTCCAGAGGTTCTGGGTGCCCGCGCAGCCGAAGTCGGGGTCGTCCGGGTGGGCGGCGATGGCGAGGGCGACTTTGGGGTGGTCGCCGGTGTCGGGCGGGCCTGCGGTGTCATTGTTGTCACTCAGGCCTTCGGCCTTGGGGGGCTCGGGTGCTTTCTGGGCGTCCTCCAGGTTTGCTGATGTCAACGTTCACCTCATTTGTACTACGGTGCGATGCGGACGGACAGAGCATTCTAGCATCTGGCTGATGGGTCACCTACGGGTGACCTTGAAGAAGCTCCTCGAAGCTTCTTCTTGCTCTGGACGTCAGCTTGGCATCTCAAATCCGGCTACTATCACCGCGTTTGATTCCGCGGCGGCGTGGCGCAGTCCCACGACGGCCTGGTAGTCCGCAGAGTCGTACCAGGCTTTCGCGGCTTCTACGGAGTCGAACTCGATGATGACGGTGCGGGAGCCGTGCCACTTGCCCTCGATCACGTCCGCGCTGTCCGCTACGACGATGGGCCGGCCTCCGCTCTGGATGACCGTGGGGACGGCCTTGGCGCCGTAGGCGTTGATGCCGTCCTGGTCGTGAATGTCCTCGGTAAAGATGAAGTATCCCTTTGCCATTTCGATCTCCTTTGCTGGTGTGGCCTCGAATCTTGTTGACGTGAGATCATAGCTCGATTGGCAGCCAGAGTTCAATGGCTGATGCTCCGGCATCAGCTTGAAAGAGCTGCGCGTTCTTCGGGCTGGTCATTGCAGTTGTCGTGCGGCGGCGAGATACATCGCTGGTGGGGCGGAGATGTCCTGCGCGGCCAAGGGGGTCTGTTCGGCGCGCCGGCGGGCCTGGAGGACTTCGAGTTCATGTAACGCCTGGTGGAGCTGGCTGTGAAAGTGTGCTTCGTAGCGCATGATGCTATCGAGGTTGCGGGCGTCGAGGACGAGGTGGCGTTCCTGATCTTTGTAGACGCGCGCGGCAGATATGAGGTCGCCGCCGTCTTCCCGGGCGGCGATGCGGGCGTTTGCGTAATCGGCCTTGCTCTGGATGCCCTCGATGATGCCGCGGGTGGTGGCGGTTTCGTGGCGGGTGACGCGGCGGAGGCGCCAGAGGAGGGAGGCGATGCGGGCGGCCAGCTCTTGTTCGAAGCCGCCCTCCGGCGCGAGGCTCTCGGCGATGCCCGCGAGGTAGCGCTGCCATTCAGCCTGGTCCTCCAGGCCGGGGATGACGGGGCGCTCGGAGCGGAAGCCGTGGGTGACGGCGTTGGTGTTGTTGCTCTTGGCTGATTTGGTCACGGCTGGCTCCGTTTCGTTTGGCGGAATCGGGTGTTTTCGCGTCGTTATGTCCGTTTTGTATCTGAGGGCGTTCGCGTTATGTATTGTTGGCCTCCCGCCCTCCCTCACCCCGTCAGCGCTGTGCGCTGCAAACTGCAGGCGCCCCGCAACGGCAGGGCCTCGCGGTCTAGGCTAGCAGGCGCCGGCCAGAGATCGGAGGGGGTGGTGGCAGTGGGGCCGCTCGAGAGAGTGCAAAGGCGCGGCTCAATCTCCTTGTTGTAAGATGCGCAGAGAGCGCGGACATGTGCCGTGGCATCTGGAGCAGTCAAGCGACCCAGATCGCGGCCATAGGAGAGTGTCGAGATGCCAAAGCCTCTGGCGGGCCTTAATCCCTCAGTATTGCGGTGGGCCAGGGAGTCGCAAGGCTACTCTATCGGTGACGTGGCGGCGAAGTTCAAGAAGCGGCCAGAGGAAGTAGAGGCCTGGGAGTCGGAGGACAAGGAATCTTCCCCAACCTACGTACAGTTGGAACGTCTGGCCTACAAAATCTACAAGCGTCCTGTTGCCGTATTCTTCTTTCCAAGCCCTCCATCTGAGCCCGATCTGAAGCAAGAGTTTCGCACGCTTCCAGAATTTGAAATAGACAACCTGTCTCCGGACACGCGATACCATTTGCGCCTTGCGCGCGCACTCCAACTATCCCTAGAGGAACTGAACCAGGGCTCGAACCAATCTGAGCACAAGATTTTCGACGAAGTCGAGATAGCGCTGGAGAAACCACGCGAAGCTGCTGGGGCGATTCGCGACTTCCTAGGAGTGACGCTTACGATGCAGCGCAGCTGGGCGTCGAATGACGAAGCGTTGAAAATGTGGCGAAGCGCAGTCGAGGACAAGGGGGTCTTCGTTTTCAAGAACAGCTTCAAGCAGGAGGAAATTTCAGGCTTCAGCATTACTGATAAGGAGTTCCCCGTAATCTATCTAAACAACAGCACCGCGAAGGCCCGGCAGATTTTTAGTCTGTTCCACGAGCTGTGTCATGTCATTCTTCACACGAACTCAATCTCCAAATTTGACGAGTCTCATTATGATTCGCTCGCCGATGCTGAGCGTTCCCTAGAGCAGTACTGCAACCGTGTAGCGGCGGAGATTCTGATTCCGGCTGGTGATTTCAACGACCAGATTGCTGGCGTTTCGAACTTCGGAGACGACGAGGTCTCGGCGCTAGCCAGCCGATACCGGGTTAGCCGAGAAGCTGTGCTCAGGCGGGTGATGGATATTGGCCTAGTCTCTAGAGACTACTACCTTACGAAGGCGAAAGAGTGGATGGACGCCGCGAGTGGTGGGTCTAGGCCCGGCGGCAACTACTACGCCACGCGCGCGACTTACCTTGGCCAGGCCTATTTGAGCCTCGTTTTCGCGCGTTTATACCAAGGCAGAATCAGCCGGGACGAAACTGCGGACTACCTTGGCGTAAAGAGCAAGAATCTTGCGGGCCTTGAAGAGCTTGCAGTTGGCGGCGCGCAGTGATTTACATATTCGACACAAACTCCATCTGCGCGATGAGTAACTACTATCCTTCGGCCTTCGCTGGCTTCTGGGCAGGGATGAACAGTGTTGTCGGAGACGGCTCCTGGATGAGCGTCAGAGAAGTTCTCAACGAGCTAGACATACGTGAACGAGCACCGTTCGTCCAAGAATGGGCAGAGGAGAACAGAGCCGCCTTTGCTAGCCCGACGGATGCAGAAGGCGAGGCCGTCGCAGAGATCCTAGCCGTGCCTCACTTTCAAACGGTAATCGGGGACCGCGCACTGAAGCAGGGGACGCCGGTTGCAGACCCCTTCATCGTAGCCAGTGCTCGGGTTAACGGCGGCGCGGTGATCACTGAAGAGTCGTACAAGCGCAACGCCGCCAAGATTCCGAATATCTGCGAGCACTTCGAAGTCCAGTGCCACAATCTTGAATGGTTCATTGAGCAGCAAGGCTGGACGTTCTAGCGCCACCTCTCGAGCCGTCTGAGCCCCGCGAGTGCGGCGATTGACTGGTGGTCGCCGATGTTGCAGATGATCGCCCACGCCGAGTGTACGCCGGGACCCGTCACGCGGGTTGGTAGACCTGTGACTTGGAGACCACCGTAGCGCTCGGGAACTGGTTCTTCCGGGTAGCGACACATTCGCTCGCCAGGATCTCCCGGCAGCTTAATTTCTGAGACGATCTGTCCCGAAACGTCGAAGTCGTCCACGCCAAGGAACTCGGCGTGCACATAGTCATCTATCCAGGCCGTAATCCGGACTCTCTCTCGCCCGTATGTCTCCCGAATTGCCTTACCAATGCGGATGGTGTGCTCTTTTCCGTCAGCTGCGGACGCTGCATAGTCGATCCAGCTTGTATACGTCTCGACGTCGCCACCTGGCCATCTGTGCTCGAATTCGCCGCCGGTCTCCTTGATGTCAATGATGCGCACTGGTCACCTCCTATACCCGCTCAGTTTCGTGGGCTTGAGTGTACCACTCCTGCATGGAGCACAATCCACCGCTCGGGTGGCTCCTTAGCTGGTAGGATGGCCTCGCAATGAACAACGGAACGTCGAGAGGCCGCGCTCCGCACAACCGCATCGTTCGCTTTCTGCGGATGGGCGGCGTGATGGGCCGCACGTTTTTGGGCTACAAGGCGATCTCGCTGGCCGAGAAGGTGCGCGGCGAGGAGTGGGCGGAGGCTCGCCGCGAACGCCATCACAGGAGTAGCGCGGAGCGGCTCTACCGGACGGCCGTCGACCTGCAGGGCGTGATGATCAAGACGGGCCAGTTCATGAGCGCCCGCTCCGACATCCTGCCAGACGCCTACGTAGACGTGCTCTCGCAGCTACAGGACCGCGTGCCTCCCGAGCCGTTCTCTGTCATTCGCCACGTGGTCGAACGGGAGCTGGGCAAGCCGCTGGACGCGGTCTTCTCGAGCTTCGATGAGCAGCCGATCGCCGCGGCGTCGCTCGCTCAGGTCCACCGGGCGACGCTCCACGATGGCCGCGAGGCGGCCGTCAAGGTCCAGTACCCAGGCATCGCCAAGATCGTGGACATCGATCTCGCCAACCTCACCTTCTTCATCAGCGTCCTCAACCGCCTCGACGGCAGCATCGACTATCGCTTCGTCGCCGACGAGCTGCGGACCAACATCCCGAAGGAGCTGGACTTCATCAACGAAGGGCGCAACGCCGAGCGCATTGCCGCGGACACAAGCGATACGCCATCCGTGGCCGTGCCCGACATCTACTGGGAGTACACCACGCGCACCGTCCTGGTGATGGAGTTCATGGACGGCATCAAGATCACCGACCGCGAAGCCCTGGCATCGGCCGGCATCGATACCAGCGACGTTGCGCGAGTGCTCATGGAGTCGTACGCGCAGCAGATCCTGCGTAACCGCTTCTTCCACGCCGACCCGCATCCCGGCAACTTGCTCGTCCGCCCTGGCCCGCAGATCGTCTTCCTGGACTTCGGTCAGGCCAAGGAGCTGTCGGTGGAGTTCAGCCGCCAATTCGGCATCCTGATCAACGCGGTCTTCTCATCCGATGACGAGACGATGGGCAACGCGTTCCGCGGTATCGGCTTTCGCACCAAGGCCGATGAGGAGGAGGGCTACGTCGCTCTCGGCAACGCCTATACAGGGGACATCCTGCGCTCCGCTGCCGATACGGGCTACATCGATATCGACACCATCACTGAGTCCTACGATGAGATCGTCGCGGTCCTGAAGGCCAACCCGCTCGTGGAGCTGCCGCCGGAGATTATGATGGTCGGACGCGTCTTCGGTCTCCTCAGCGGCATCAGCAAGCACCTGGACGCTCGCACGAACATGCCGGAGATCTTCCGGCCCTATTTGGACAACGGGCACGGCGAGCCGCTGGATGAGCCGTAGGCGAGGGCTGAGGCTGGCATGAGCAGCAGCCAAACCGAAGTCTTGCTGGATGGCCTGACGTTTCCAGAGGGGCCTCGTTGGCATGCTGGGAAGCTCTGGTTCTCCGACTTTTACTCACACCGCGTTCTCACCGTCGACCTCCAGGGGCGTGCTGAAACCGTAGCCGAGGTGGCTCAGCAACCGTCCGGGCTTGGATGGACGCCCGATGGCACTCTGCTGGTCGTCTCCATGCTGGACAGGCGCTTGCTGCAAATAGACGACGATGGGAAGCAACGTGTTGTCGCCGACCTTTCTGCGCTGGCGGGAGGACCGTGCAACGACATGGTTGTCGATGCGAAGGGACGGGCGTACATCGGCAATTTCGGCTCTGAGGACGACGAGCGGCCGCCCACTGTCATGATCCGCGTTGACCCGGACGGTGCCACGAGCGTGGCCGCGGAAGACCTCGCATTCCCGAACGGCACGGTGATCAGCGCCGGCGGCAGAGTGCTCGTAGTAGCCGAGACGTATGCCGGCCGCCTGACCGCGTTCGACGTCGCCGATGACGGCTCATTGGCCAATCGTCGGACGTTCGCGCGGATCGAGCGCTGCTTCCCCGATGGCATCTGCCTCGACGCTCAAGGTGCGATCTGGGTTGCGGATGCCGGCGGCAACAGGGTGGTGCGGGTCTTAGAGGGCGGGCGCATCGAGCGCACTATTTCGGTCGGCGAACGGACAGCCTACGCCTGCGTGCTTGGCGGCCCAGAGCGCCGGACCCTCTTCGTTTGCACCTGCACCGGCAGCGGAGCGCATGCGGCTCAGAACAAGGACGGGCGGATCGAAACCATCAACGTGGACGTGCCCGGGGCCGGACTTCCTTAGAAAAGAGAGAGCCCGCGCTAGGACTGTACTGGTGGCGGGAGGGCCGCCTAGCGCGGGCTTGAGGTTGCAGGTCCGGGAGGAAGGTCCTTCTTCACTGCGGTCCTGCTACTTCAAGGTAGCTAGGATTTCGCGACGCCGGGGTGACAGCGCTCACGCCGGGATGCCCCGTCATGGTTCTGTAACATCGGCCGTGTTCGCGCGCGGATGGCCGGTCCCAATGCCGCGGGAGGTCACGTGATGTGTGTTGCGACGCCGCCGTCTGCCTGTGCCCCAGACCCACGGGTAGCGCTTCTGGAAACCGAGGCTAACACGGGCGGGGGAGGGGACTGTGTGGCATGGCCGCCCGGTGGCAGCGTACTAGGTGAGTGAGCGTCGCCGTCTCGCGTACCACGCCGT
>JADFRJ010000137.1 GCA_022561355.1 Chloroflexota bacterium
ATCGGCTCGCGGAGCTGCGGCCGCAGATCGCCTACGGCGCGTCGCCCCGCGCCAGCATCTTCCTCGCGCAGGCCGCCCGAGCGTACGCGTTCATCGACGGTCGCGGCTACGTCACGCCCGACGACGTCAAGGCGATCGCGCAGAACGTGCTGCGCCATCGCGTGATCGTCACCTACGAAGCGGAAGCCGAGGACGTGACGAGCCAGGACATCGTGCAGCGCGTGCTGGACACGGTCCCCGTCCCGTAGTCAGTTCGATGAGCGTCAGCGCTGTCCCCGTCGCCGAGATCGCTAGCTACATCGACGTGTTGCTGAATATCGCCCAGTTCGAAGAGGACGAGGGCGGTAACGGGCTCATGCTCGACGCCCGCAAGCCGGTGACGCGTATCGCGGCGGCCGTGAACACCTCATTCGCGTCGATTAGCGGTGCTGTCGACGCTGGCGCGCAGCTCCTAATCGTCCATCACGCGACCTGGGAGGGCATAGACCTCACGCTCAAGCCGGCGAAAGAACAGGCGCTGCAAGATGCTAGCGTGTCGCTCTACGGCGCGCACGCCTCGCTCGACGCGTCGGACGACTTTGGGAACGGGAGCATGCTCGCGCCGCCGCTCGGCGTAACCGTCGAAGGCCGGTTCCTGCCGTACTGCGGCGGTCTGGCCGGGGTCTACGGCGTTTGTCATGGCACGTTCGCGGAGTTCGTGCGGCGCGCGAGCGATGTGCTTGGCGTGCAAGTCGAGTCGTGGGAGAGCAGCGCCAAGTTTGGCCGTGTGGCCATCGCGACCGGCGGCGCCGGCATGACCTCGATGGTCGAGGAGGCGCGCTCGCTAGGATGCGATACGTATCTCACGGGCGAAGGCTCGATGTACACGAAGCTGTACGCTCGCGAGGCTGGGATCAACCTCGTCTTCGGTACCCACTACGCCACCGAGTCGCCAGGGCCCAAGGCGCTGGCGGAGCACCTCGCCGGCCATTTCGGCCTGCCGTGGTCGTTTATCAAGGAAGACCCGGACATCCTCTGACTAAGCACCTTGACGTGACTAGTCCTCATGCGGCAAGATTCGTTAGCCCTGCAAACGTCTTACCTGAGCAAACGCTTACTAAGGAGTCCTCTATGGCTGAAGAAACCGCAACGCCCGACACCGCAGTGTCGACTGTAACCGAGATGCCGGCAGAACTGGCAGAGACGGCAAAGGCCGCTGGCTGGCCGGAGGAGCTCGTCCTAGAACTGCTTTCGCAGGGCGCGGAGCCCGCTGACCTCACCCGCTACATGGTGTCGGGGGTGACGGAAGAGCAGGTCCGCCAGTTCATGGCGTCGCAGGGCGGCGATGGCAGCGGCCAGGGCGGCATGGAGCTCGCGCTCGAATGGATGACGGTTCCCACGGAGTGGGGGATCAGGGCCAAGCCTACCGCGCACGGCCTCACGATCGATGCCATCAACGTGGGCAAGTACGGAGACGTGCCGGACGTCTGGGAATATCATTCCGAGATGCCTCGCGGCGCGATCCCCATGCTTGGCGTGGAGAGCATGGGCTACACGATCTATGAGAAGCAGGAGCTGTGGGCCGACAACGCGGGCGCGCTCTATGAAGAAGCGATCCAGCGTCGCTGGGCCCCCGCGACAGACGTCGACTGGGAGAACATCAAACCGCTCCCGGACGACCTCGAGCGGGCCATCTGCCAGATCTGCACCCATTTCAGCGAGAAGGCGCAGTTGGAGGCCGACATCCTGGCGGGCTGGGAGCCGGAGCTGAGCTACGGCTACCACGAGATCAAGCTCTATCTCTCTACGGCGATCTTTGAAGGCGCGCGCCACTCGGAGCTGTTCCGCAAGCGCGCCCTCTCCAACGGTGGCGGGCTGGGTCTCCAAAGTCCCGGCTGGGGCTTCCGCTCGGTCACGGATGCGCGCAACTTCACGGAGATGGTCGCCGTCCAGATGGTGCTGCAGGACAGCTTCACGCTCACCCAGTACCAGTACTGCGAGCGCTACGCGCCCAGCGCGGCGGAGAAGCGCATGTTCCGCATGGCCATGCAGGACAAGGCTCGCCACGTCGCCTATGGCATCTCCCACCTCAAGTACGTCCTGCTCCACAAGGCGGAGCGCCGCAAGGAGTTGGAGCGCTACTTGGACAAGGGTGAGTCGCTGCTGGTGGCCGACGACAAGGACAGCGCGACGCGAGAGGCGTTTGCTATTCTGTTCGTGGGGAGCCAGGAGAAGATCCAGGAAGGGCTCCAGATGTACGAGGAGATGCGCGGACGCCAGGTGCAACAGTATCTAGCCCGGCTCCGCTGGGCCACACTGGAGCGCAAGGAGACGATTGTTCTGGCGCTTCGCAAGTACGTTCAGGACCAAAATGAAGCGGCGGGTTCCCAAACACCTGGCACGGCCGCCCGCATGTTGGAAGTCAAGTAGACAGAATCGGACGAATAGAGGAGGTAATCTCATGGCCAAGTTTCCGTCAGTCGAGTGGTTCGAGGAAGTCCGAAAGCTGGTGAACGCGGACGACGCGTACCGGCGTCTCGGCACAGTCGACACCAAGGTCGGCATCAAGTCCGGCGACACGTTGCTGGAGGTCACGTTCGAGGCGTTCGAGTGCACCGGCGTCCGCGAAATTGAAGAAAGCGATCTGCTCGACGTCGACTTCTGGTTGGAGCAGTCTCCGGAGGCCTGGCAGGAGATGATCGAGGACATTAAGGCCAACGGCGGCGCCGGTCTTGGCCAGACACTGAACACGATCGACCTGAACATTACCGAAGGCTTTGCGCGATCGCACGATGGCTATCGCCGCGACGCGTTCTATCGCTTCAACCAGAGCCTGCAGCACTTCTTCGACACGTCGGCCAAGATCGACACCGAGTTCGCCGTAGAGGCGAAGAGCTAACGCGTAGCGTTAGCCAACCTGAACCGCAGGTTCAGCCGTTTGCACTAAACGCCTAGCAGCGAACGGGCGCTGCCAACCGCAGCCCAGCCGGCGTCGCCAGCAGACGCGACGCTGAACCGAAGGTTCAGCCATGAGCAGCTCAAGCTGCTCCCGCCACGTTGGAACCCACACCGTCCTCGAACTGAAGCGTTGGCCGTCTTAGAGTCGCCGTGCCTGCCCAGGAGGCCTGGCCCTTGACAGGCGAAGGTCAGGCCGTATACTAGGCGTGCATTCTGGTTGGGAAGAAGGTGGTGGCGTGCGGAGACACATACTAGCAATACTTGTAGCCCTGGCGGCTGCGGCGTTCCTGATCCTGCCGAGCCCGCAGGCTACAGCCGACGACACGCAAGTGGCCGCCATTGCCGTCGCGTCCGCCCGCACGACGCCTTGCGCCCTCACAGAGGTGGGCGGGGTCAAGTGTTGGGGCGCCGGCGGCTGGGGGCAAGTAGGCGTTGATGGGCCGCTGACGAATCACCCGTCCCCGGTCGACGTGGAGGGCCTGTAGAGTGGCGTCGCGGCGCTAGCTCCAGGGTGGACTCACACCTGCGTGCTGACGGTGGCTGGCGGCGTCAAGTGCTGGGGCGAGAACATCTTCGGCCAGTTGGGGGTCACCGGAGTCCTATGCTTCTACCTTGACGGCTCCGCGATTCCCTGCAGTCCCGTGCCGTTGGACGTGCCGGGCCTGGAGAGCGGAGTGGCGGCCATCGCGGCGGGCAACTTTCACACCTGTGTCCTGACCGATGAGGGCGGCATCAAGTGCTGGGGCAGCAATAGAATGGGGCAGTTTGGCGACGGGACCACGGTCTCGAGCGTTGAGCCCGTCGATGTGCCCGGCCTGGCCGCCGGCGTGCAGGCCATCGCCGCGGGCTCTACTCACACCTGCGCCCTGTTGGAGAACGGCGCGGTCAAGTGCTGGGGAGGCAACACCACATACCAGTTGGGTGCGGAGTCCAGCGAGACGTGCATTAGCGAGTTCACCGATCCCCATGTGTGCAGCACCACGCCGCTGGACGTGGAGACGCTGGACGGTGGCGTCGCTGGCCTGGTTGCGGGACGGGGCTTCACCTGCGCGCTTACCGAGACGGGCGGTGTGACATGCTGGGGTAACAACGCCCACGGCCAACTCGGTGACGGGACGTTCGCCAACATCAGGCGAACGCCGTCGGACGTGTGCGCGGATGAACAGTGCGAAGCCCCGCTCACGGGCGCCTCGACTGTAGCGGCCGGCGGCTCGCACACCTGTGCGTTGATGAACTCCGGGGATCTCAAGTGCTGGGGGTTCGGCGCTTTCGGCCAGGTCGGCGACGGCGACCTCGATATCAACGACCGGACGACTCCTGTCGACGTCTGCCGGGTATACGATACCGGAGCCATGCAGTGCCTGGAGACGCTCAGCGGCGCGGCCGGGGTGACTGCCGGCTTCGTGCACACCTGCGCGCTGATGGAGGACGGCGGCGTCAAGTGCTGGGGCTCCGCCACCAGCGGCCAGCTGGGCACCGGCGACTTCGGCGGCAGTCGCAACCCGCTCCCGCTGGACGTAGCCGGCCTCGGCCCCAAGCCGCCGGCGACGCCAACGCTATCACCCACAGCGACGCCGACGCTATCACCCACAGCAACGCCGACGCCGTCACCGACGGCGACGCAAACGCCATCACCCACAGCGACGCCGACGCCAGCCCCCGCTGGAGATGCGGACTGCAGCGGCGAGGTGACCAGCATCGATGCCGCGCTGGTACTACAATTCGACGCATCGCTGCTGAAGGCGCTCCCGTGCGCGGAGGCTGCGGACGCCGATGGAGACGGCGCCATCACCAGCCGGGACGCCGCGCTGATCCTCCAGCACTCCGCCGGGCTCCTCCTGACGGCCCGCGGCGTCCCGCACGCAAGGAAAGGAGGGAGCGCTATAAGCTAGGCCACTGCCCTCCCACCGACCCATCCACCCAACTGCAAGAAAGGAGACAGAACAATGCAAAGGAGCATGCGCGCGCTCATAGCGCTCCTCATCCTGCCGGTGATGGCAGGACTCCTCCAGTTTGCCCCCTTTGGCGGTCCGTCGCAACTGACCGCAGGCAGCGGCAGCGCGATCCACGCAGACGTGCTGGAGGCGCTCCAGACAGAGCCCGAGGTGGGAGTGATCATCTCCCTCGAAGGCCCGTCCATGCCGCTGGAAGAGGCGACCCTAGCCGAACTCATCGAAAACACATCTGCGCGCCAGGCCGGCGTCCTCGCCACTCTCGGTCAGGACGACTTCACGCTTGGCCACCAGTACGACGTCGTCGCTGCGCTCGTCGGGGGCGTCACCGCCAGCGGCGTCGCAAAGCTGGCCGGCCACCCGGACGTCGCCGCCGTGCACCTGAACGAGGAGATCTTCCCCCTGCTGGGTGCGAGCGTCCCGTTCATCCACGCCGACGAGCTGCACGCCCTCGGCGTCACAGGCGCGGACATCGACTTGGCGGTCTTCGACACCGGCATCGACAGCGACCACCTGGATTTGGCGGGTAGCCTGGTCCAGGAGCACTGCGTCGTGTTCGACCAAACCGGACCGGCCCCGCAGTTCTGCCCCGGCCTGCCTGCCCACCCTGCCGAGGATGGCCATAGCCATGGAAGTCACGTCAGCGGCATCGTCACCTCGGACGGCGACAACGGCATCGCATCGCCGGGCGTCGCCCCGGGCGTCCGTATTCACGCGTACAAGGTGTTCACCGATGGCGGCTCGTTCAACGGCACCCTCGCGGGCGTCCTGGCGGGCCTGGATGAAATCCGCCTGAGCCACCCCTTCGAGATCGAGTTCATCAACTTCAGCTTTGGCGGCCATGTCCACTATCTCGCCGGCGAGTGCGACCCGCCGGGCAACCCAGATGAACTACCGTTCGCCCCGGCGGTGCGCGACGCGCTGGCGTTGCTGCGGTTAGAGGGCACCGCCGCCTTCGCCGCCTCCGGCAACAGCGGATTCAGCGACCGCATGCCCTTCCCGGCCTGCATCCAGGACGTGGTCGCCGTCGGCTCGGTGAACAATAACGATGTCGTCCCCAACTCCTCGCAGGCGTCGGATGACCTCGACCTGCTGGCGCCCGGTGTCGGAGTCATATCCACGGTGCCGAACGGCGGAACGGCGAGCAAGAGCGGCACCTCCATGGCCGCTCCGCACGCCATAGGGGTGGCCGCCCTGCTCCTGGAAGCGCGTCCTGATCTCAACGCAACGGCGCCCGGGTTGACCGAAGCCCAACGGCTGGCGCGCATAGAGGACCTCACGAATCGGCTGAAGGCGACGGGGACGTGGGTCCTGGACAGCGACCCGATCAACCCCCGCTGGACGCAACGCGTGGACGCGCGCGTCGCGCTTCTGCTCGACGACAACGCGGACTTCGATGGCGACGGCTGCACGAACGGAACGGAGTTCGGTTCGGACGAAGGAGATGGGGGCCTTCGTAATCCTCTCGACCCCTGGGATCACTACGATGTATCTGTACCGCAAGATGGTGTCATCGACCTGCCGAACGACATCCTCGGCGTGATCCTGCACTTCGCCCCCGGCGGCGATCCGCCGTATGACGTGCAGTTCGACCGGGGGCCAGCCGCAGGTCCTAATGCTTGGAATATGACG
>JADFRJ010000138.1 GCA_022561355.1 Chloroflexota bacterium
TGGTCCAGCTCCTGCTGCTCTTGTTCGCCGCGACGGACGAGGACGAATGTACTGCCCGCGATGAAGAGGGCGACCAACACGACGCCGACAAACGCGAGGATCAGCTTGCTCCGCAAGCTAAAGACGATGCTTGCGGGCTCCGCGGACACGCTACTGCTCCGCCGCGAGCCGATAGCCCGTACCCCAGACCGTCTCAATCTTGAGCGGACTGTTCTTGAGCTTCTCTCGCAGGCGCGCGACGTGGACGTCCACCGTGCGCAGCGCGTAGAACGACGTCCCCCACACGAGATCGAGGAGCTGCTCACGGTCGAGCGTCACGTTGGGGAATCGCGCGAATGTCGCGAGCAGGTCGAACTCCTTAGGCGTGAGCGGCACATCGCTGCCGCCGATCTGAGCGTTGCGGCTCGTGAGGTCCATCTCCAGCGCTTCCAGGCTGATGCGCTGTTGTTTCGGCTCCGCGGAACCTCTACCGGCGCGGCGGAGCACGGCCTCCACGCGTGCCAGCAGCTCGTCCGGGTTGAAGGGCTTCGTGATGTAATCGTCGGCGCCGAAGCGCAGGCCGGCGATCTTGTCGATGTCTGACGTGCGAGCGGTGAGCAGCACGATCGGCACGTCGCTCCGGCGGCGCAGCGTCCGGCAGATCTGTAGCCCGTCCGGCCCCGGCATCATGATGTCCAGGATGAGAAGGTCTGGCTGGTGCTCCTTCGTCTTCTTGAGCGCCTCGTCGCCGTCGAAGGCGGTCTCGACGCGAAAGCCCGCCTTCTGCAAATACATGGAGACCAGCTCCACGATGTGTTCATCGTCGTCCGCCACCAGTATCAGTTCGTCGTTCTCGCTCATGTAACGGCTCGCCTATTCAGGTCGTAGCAGACCACCGGCCGCGCTGCATCTGAGCAGGGTCAGCGTCCCAGTTCATCAAGCCCCTTCCTTAGAGTATCGAAGAAGCCGCGTCTGAGGCGCGAACCGCCTGCCGGCACCGGCTCCTCCGGCTGCTCCTTCCTTTGCATCGTTGACGAGACGATCTTGCCGTCGCTCATCTCCAGGACCATGTCCGCCGTCGCGGCGACAGCTTCGTCGTGCGTCGCGATTAACACGCTCCGGTTGTCCGCCCGCAGGCTGCGGAGCAGATCGATGATCAGCCGGCCGGTTTTCGAGTCCAAGTTGGCCGTCGGCTCGTCCGCCAGAAGCAGCGGCGGATCGTTTGCCAACGCCCTCGCGATCGCCACCCGCTGCTGCTCGCCGCCGGAGAGCTTGGCTGGCCGGCGATCGTGCCGGTCCTCGGCCAGCCCGACACGTTCCAACAACTCGCCGGCTCGCCCGTTCGAGCTAACGCCTGCTAGCTCCATGGGAAGCGTAACATTCTCGATCGCCGACAGCTGTGGTATGAGGTTGAACTGCTGGAAGACGAACCCTACCTTCTCTCGTCGGTAGAACACTTCTTGGCTTCCGCTCAGGTGGCTCACGCTGATCCCGTCGACGATTAGCTCGCCAGAGTCTAATCGGTCCAGCGCACCCAACAGGTTCAGTAGCGTACTCTTACCGCAACCGCTGGGCCCTTGGAGGGCAACGATCGCGTACCTGGGGAGGCGAAAGCTCACACCGTCCACGGCCTTGACCGTCGTTGGGCCGCTCGCAAAGTGCTTCATCAGACCTTCGGCGATGACGATGTCCCCGCGTTCGTCTTGTACGTCATTCATAGCGCAGCACCTCCGCCGGCTTCACTCGACTCGCGTACCAGGCCGGTACAACTGTTGCCAGCACGGCCAACCCAAGCGCAATCACCAGCGCAAAGCCGAAGATCTCCGGCGAGACCGCAACATCGACGTCGCCCAGGAAACCCCCCGCGCCACCACCGAATCCTCCACAGCCGCCGCCTCCCGGTCCACCACCGCCGCCGGGGCCACCACCTCCGAAGCCACCCGTCCCCGCAGGATCGCTGACTAAGCCGTTTGCCACCGTCTGCGCGAGAGGGAAGGTGATAAGCGCACCGAGGATCGCAGCCACCACGCTCGCAAAGACGGTCTCGACTCCGAACTGTCCTATGACGTGCCAGTTCGACGCGCCGATCGACTTGAGGATGCCGATCTCCTTCACACGCTGTCTGACGACCAATCCGACCGAGAAAAGGATGACCGCCGCGCTCGCGACCAGCGCAGCGACCATGCCGATCTGGCTGCTGCTCTTCGCGTCGGAGATCGGTCCCGCGATGGCGTCGAAGGCCGAGAGCTGTGTGGTTACATCGACGACGTCTTCGCCCAGCAGCAGGCGGATTTCGTTCGCGACCTGCTCGACGTTATCTACGCTGTCCACTACAGCGATCGCCTGATCGACCTCGCCTCCGCGATCGAACAGAGCCTGCGCGGTCTTGAGCGGAAGGAAGAGCGCGTTGCCGCCGAACTGCGTTCCGGTGGTGAAGATGCCGACGACCTCGATGCTCTCAGCCTCGATCTCGAACGTGCTGCCGACTCTCAAGCCGTTGCCCTCAGCGAGACTATCGCCGAGCACCGCGACGTTGGCATCGGCTTCGTCCTCGTTGAACGTCCGTCCAGCGATGAATTCCGGATCGGTGACACCGATTGTCGTGAGCGAGTTGGGATCGTCCGTGCCCGTCACGAACACCGGGAACGTGAAGTCTGCGTTCGCGAACTGGCCACCCTGGGGCTGAATAGCGGACTGCAAACCTTCTCCCGCGTATTGCTCCGTCAGCGTTCTTGAGATGCCGAGAACATGGTCGATCGTTCCAAGCTGATCGATGTCTGCCTCCACCAGCCCGCTGGCCACATCGTCAGCGTCGGCAGCACCTTGGTCAGCGGCGTTGTTGCCGTTCTGGCCTGGGGGCCCTCCGCCACCGCCTCCGAAGCCACCCCTGAAGAAGCCGCCTCCGAAGGTGCCCGCAGGCGTCACCGTGATGCCGCTGCCGACCTCACCTCTGATCTCATCCAGGCGGTCAGCAAAGGCGCCGTTGACAGTGATCATGATCAGCGTCAGCCCCACGCTCACCGCCAGCACCGCGATCAGCAGGCCGGTCCTGAGGGGGCTACGCACGAGCGTTCGGAATGCGCGCCTAACGGTTTTCATGCTGCCTCCCCTTGCGACATCATGCTTAACGACTCGTTGGCGAAAACCGCCCCGCACGCTCGTTCAGCCATATCATTAGTATCGCATCTCCACATGAACCTCTGAAACCTGGAGAGGGAGGCCAGCGCCTGGGGTGAGGCTCTTGGAACTCCCTCTCCGATTAACACCCTCTATAGCTGTCTAGAAGGTGGGAGCGACTGCCTCCGTCGCATCAGCGCTCTCGTCTAGAGGGAAGCCACCGTGAAAACGGCCGGAGCCGCTCTGGAACCGGCCGCCTTCGCGAAAGCTACCGAAGCCCGCGCGGTGCTCCGGCGGGCCTTCGCGGTTGATGCACTCGGCGATTCGTTCCGCCGCGCCGGCGAGCTTCTCGTCAGCCGTCGCCTGGTCGATCCTGCCGCTCTCGACCGCCTCGTCCAGCTTGGCCTCGATCTCGCCGAGCAGGTAGTCCGTCAGCTCTTGCTCGCTGACGCCGTTCGCCTCAGCGACCTGCACGACGCTCTGGCCACCCTCGATCGCCTCGCGCAACGCTTCCGGCGTCACGCCGATGAACTCTGCGATGTCCGCGCCGTGGCCGAAGCCGCCTCCATGCCGCTGCATCTTGTGTCCGCGCTGGCCAAAGAACGACTCGCCTGACTCGATCGCCTCGCGCCGTTGGGCAGCCTGCTCGTCCGTGATCAGGCCTTCCGCTAACGCAGCATCGACCTGATCAAGGTGCGTCTGCTCGATCGCGCCCTCCAGCTCGCCCTGCGTAATGCCGAGGTTCTCGGCCAGCCTTCCGACGAAATTGCCCAGCGGTCCGTTGCCGTCCTCGTCGGTCTGCGCTCCCACAAACCCTATCGTTGCGGCGGCGAGTGCGATAAGCACCACGACGCCGATGCCGATTTTCCACACACCCATTGATGTCTCCCTTCATGCCCTGGTCCGTGCAGTCCGGTGTGTCCTTAAGCAATGTACGACGGGAGGGGGTCGGAAGTGGTTTCGAAAACGTAACAGTCGTCACACGCTTCATCGGGCGTCTTCTACAACCATGTAGGGGCGCCCCTCGGCGCGCCCCACTACGTATAATCAGATCATCTACGACGAGAGGGGGTGATCGCTTGTGACGAAGAAGGAAGTGCGGCTGACCAGCCTGGCGTCCTGCGCCGGTTGAGCCGGCAAGGCGGGCATCGCCACGCTGGCGCAGGTCCTGCGCCCACTCCAAGAGATCTTCCCGGCCGCTAGCCACCCCGACCTCCTGATCGGGCTGGACGGTCCGGACGACGCCGCCGTCTACAAGCTCAGCGATGAGCTGGCGCTTGTGCTGACGGTCGACTTCTTCCCGCCCGTCGTCGACGACCCGTACACCTACGGGGCGGTGGCCGCCGCGAACGCCATGAGCGACGTCTACGCCATGGGCGGCGAAGTGCTGCTCGCGCTCCAGGTCGTGGGCTTCCCCGAAGACCAGCCCGTGGAGATTCTCACCGAGATCTTCCGCGGAGGCGCGGAGAAGGTCGCCGAGGCCGGCGGCGTGATCGTCGGCGGCCACACGCTGTTAGACGAGGAGCCGAAATACGGCCTCGCCGTCACCGGCACCGTCCACCCAGACTCAATCCTGCGCAAGTCCGGCGCCCAGCCCGGCGACGTCCTGCTGTTGACGAAGGCGCTGGGCACCGGCATCGTACTGACGGCGGCGGGAGCCGACGAATGCGCGCCAGAGCACCTGCAAGCAACCGTCGACAGCATGCTGCGGTTGAACCGGCACCCGTCGCATCTCGCTAAGGAGGCTAACGCGCACGCCTGCACCGACGTCACCGGCTTCGGCCTGATCGGTCACGCCGAGGAGATGGCGCACGCGAGCGGCGTCCGCGTCGTGATCGACGCGTCACAGGCGCCCGCCCTCCCCGGCGCAATGCAGTACATCAGCCAGGGTCACATCACGGGCGGCGCCAGCCGCAACCGCGAGGGCGTCGCCGGCAAGGTAGAGATCGCGGACGGCGTCTCGGAGGAGATCGAGCATCTGCTCTACGACGCGCAGACCTCGGGCGGCCTGCTGCTATGCGTCGCGCCGGAGAGCGCCGACGCTCTGGCGTCCGCCCTTGAGGCCGACGACTTCCTCGCCGCGCGCATCGGCCGCATCGAAGAGGGCGCGGGCCTGAGGATAGAGGCATAGCGCACGGACGATCTAGTAAACTTGTCGCGTAGAGAATAGTTCGTAGGTCGGGGTCTTCAGACCCCGCCACCAGCGCGAGGACACGAGCATGGCGGCATACCTGAAGTTCGCAGCAATCAGCATCATTGCGGCAGCACTCCTAGCTGCCGCCTGCTCCGATAGCGGCGGCGGAAATAGCACGCAGCAAGCTCCCGACGACCCAGGCCGGCTCATAGCGCCGGGCCGTACGCACCTCAGTTTGTGTGTGGACAGTGCGGGTGGGAGGCAGGCTGCGAACGAGGACGTCGACTTCGTCCAGAATGCCTTGGAACGGGCCTTTGCGGGCGCTGACAACATCCCTAGCGAGTATGGAGTGGCCACAACTGAGGCTGGTTGTCCTCCACCACTGGAACTCAGGGGCGAACGTATAAGAATAGAAGATCGTTTTCCTCCGCAGGCACTTCTATATGATCCTGTTCTCGTTAGCCCGCATCGGCTCTTCGTGTACCTTGTACCGCCTTCGGCCTTCCTCGCAGCCTTCGGCCAATCTGAGTACGACTTCTCCACGTCTGAGTATCTCTGCTCAAATCCGCCAATCACTCCAGCACCAACCCATGTTAGTCAAGGATTCCGCGATGACAATACGTGTGAGCCTATGACGAGCAGCGTCTACATACCGGACGATTTAAGCCGTGAAGATCTAGCGGATGTGTTCCTCTATACGCTTGGGTTGAGGACGCCGCAACCCGCCCCTACGATTGACTGGTTTGCCTGTGTTGCTGGCTCGGACGCACCATACTGCGAGCTATACCAGGAGTGCATAGCACCCGCGCCCCCTAGCCCTGAATACTGCACGGAAGAGTTCTGGCCTATGAGCGGTCTAACGCCACCACCGCCCATCGACACCTCAGCCTGGCCGACATACAACAGCCCGCTTGGTTTCGAACTGCAATACCCGCCGGACTGGACCCTGGATATCGTCTCTGACAGCCAGATGAGGATCCTGGACCTAACCTACAAGAAGACGCTCGATGACGCGATCGCTGCGGGGCAGGTGGACGCGGGGCTGCCTCCAATTCCGGGCGCCGCACAGTTCAGCGTCATCGCGGACATCTCCCCCGGGTTTGACGCCGGCCAACTCATCGGCTCCTGCGGTGGTGATGCCGTTCGAGCTACGTTTCTTGGCCGGGCCGCCGTTCACTGCCGGGGCACAGGCACATTGACAGCCAAGCTCACTTCCGCCGGACATAGCTACTGGGTTGAGTTCCCCCCTGG
>JADFRJ010000139.1 GCA_022561355.1 Chloroflexota bacterium
GGACAGGATCATCTTTGCTGGAGTCCGGAACGATGTGGAGAGAATGTTCTGTGCAATGGATGTTTCTTTGATCGCGTCCGTGCCGCGAAGCGAAGGGACGCCAACGACGGCCCAGGAGTCGATGGCCGTGGGGACGCCGGTCATCGCGACTGACGTTGGGGCGGTGTCGGAGGTGGTGGAACATGGCGTCACCGGATACGTGGTGCCGCCCTTGAACCCCCAAGCCATAGCCGGGGCCACGCTACGGCTGCTCACCGATGCCGATCTGCGCGGGCGCATGGGTCGTGACGGACGAGAGAGGGTATTGGAGCGGTTCTCGGTTGAGATCTGCGTCAAGGTTCATCTCCAGGCGTACGACTATGCCTTGCGTCGCAGGCGCAACCCGTAGCCGTGAGCATGCGAACATAGGGAGGCGAGGATATGAGCGATCACATCGGCCGCCAAAACGAAATTACTAACGAAGAGATCGACTACTACAGCTCAGTGGCGTCCAAGCAAGGTGCCATGGTCGAGGCGGGAGCGGAACCAACCATCATCAAGCATCTGGCGCCGGCGATGGCCGCATCAGACGAGGCCATCCTTTCATTTCCTGAGCCACGGGATGTGTGGATCGACGCGACTTACGATGGCGCGGCGCAGTATGATTCTTACACGTACATCGCTCCCGTAGCCGGTAAGCGATTGCTACAGCTTGGAGGTAGCGGTCTCCACGCCATCAAAGCTATTCGGGCGGGCGCCCGAGAAGCCTGGCTGTTGACACCCGTTCTCGATGAAGCCCGATTCGCGGTGGCGGTTGCTCGCCGCTTGGGGCTCCATCGTCGTCTCCACTGCGTCGTTGCGGTGGGAGAGGAACTGCCGTTTGCTCGTGGCAGTTTCGATGCGATCGTTAGTGGCGGTTGCTTGCATCACATGCGGACCGAACGCGCGATTCCCGAGTGCGCTCGCGTCCTCAGTGCGCGAGGTAGGTTCGCGGCCTGGGACCCGTGGCGCTCGCCGTTCTATGGGATAGGCACAAGAGTCTTTGGGAAGCGAGAGGTCGAAGTCAACTGCCAACCGATTAATGCGGCCCGAGCCCAGCCGCTCCAAGAGGCGTTCGACACGGCGACAGTGGTTCATCACGGTGCGTTAACAAGGTATTTCTTGATTGCCCTCGGCAAGATGCGGATCCATCTGAACGAGCCAACGGTTTCGTCCATCACCCATATCGATGACTTCGTTTCGGCCTGGCTGCCGGGCCTACGTCGCACAGGAAGCAGTGTGGCCCTCCTCGGAGCGGGGCCACTCAGTCAGGTGCCACGCTGAGGGCGGCACAGTCAGCCGTGATCTGGGGGCGCAGCGCCGCAGCATCTACGGCGACCCGTGCGTGGGAGGCCATGGGACGAACCATCGTCATCGGCTTCGAAATCGCCTACGTGACGCTGTTCGCCGGCTTCTTCGCGCTCGCCAAAGAACGAGGCTGACCTGCCGAGCGTGCGACGCAGCCGTCATGCACTTACTTTTAGCCGTCGCCGCTGGGAGGCGCCTGCCCGGCCCGTACCCGCAACTCAAGCTCTTCGAGACGGATAAGCTGCTGTTCCGTCAGGATCATCTCTGGCCGGGCCTCTCTGACCGTCTGTATGGCTGAGCTTAGCCGATGGCCTTGTCCAATCAGGATCGCGCAGGCCATACATGCGCTTCTGCTCTTGCCGATCCTGCAGTGGACGAGCACACTTCTTCCCGCCGCCATCTCGGCCAGTGACCAGCGGACGCCTTCTTCGAGTTGCGCCAGCATCGGCGGTTCGAACTCTCGCATCGGATGGTGGTAGTAGTGGACGTTTGCGTCAGCGATCGTCGACGCGTCGTGGCCGTCTGGTTCGCGTAGGTCCAATACGCTGTCGATTCCCAACTCCAACAGCAGGTGCGCGTGTTTGCTAGAGAATGTGGGGCCTTGGATGAGCTGAGGGGTGATCCAGGCAAACTTCGCTCGCAGCGCGCGGGCGGCTAGGCGCTGAAGCGGCCATGTAATGAGACTCCGGCCACGATGCATGCCCGCTCATCGCCTCCCATAGATACTGGATTCCGCATCGGCAGATTACATTTGCCCGATCCGTCTGTCAAGTCCTGAGGCATTGGTTTCATCGGCTCCCTGTGCGGGTGGAACAACTGGAAGCAGGGCGCGAAAGGGCGGCTAGGCATAGCTGAGGCAGGCCGCATACGGACCACGACCTGCCATCTGGCACCTTTCGCTGTTAATCTAGCAATTGATAAGTTGACTATGTCAACGCGGAGGCACGGGCTGCATGCGCATCTTGGGCTAGAGGCTACATGGCAACGAACGTTTCGTTCAATCACGATCGGGCACGGCCGGGGCAACATGTCCGGCTCCGCCTGGAGAAACGCGCAGGCACGTTGCCCGCTCGGGCGACGATCGAGGTGCGGACGAACGGGTTGTGGTCATCGCTGGACGGCGAGCAACTGCCGCCGTTGGCGCCGGCGCCGATCCAGGCGGCCGTGCGTCTCGTCCCGGCGCCTCGCGGCTGGTGGGAGCGCGAGGCGCGCTACCAGTCATCGTCCCCAGAACCCATCGCCGCGCCTGAGGTAATCTCCAGTCCCCAACGCGACTCATTCCTCTTTGAACGATGGCCGCGCATGGCTGCGCGTCATCCTTGGCGAGTCCTCATAGGAACGCTCATCCTGATGGTAGTTCTTGGGGCGCTGTTCGCGCGTTTCGGAGGCCAATTCACAGATAGTTTCACCCTGCCCGGTACCGAATCGCAGCGCCTGATCGACCTGCTGGACGAGCGCTTTCCCTCGACGGCGGGAGACACCGCCACGATTGTTGTACGAGCGCCTGAGGGAGTCGACGACCCCGAAATCCGCATGCAGATCGATTCTCTGGTGGCGGAGGTGAACGCTCTGCCGGACGTCCTCGGCGCGATTTCGCCGTATGAACAGCCGGGCGCGATCTCGGCCGACGGCACGATCGCCCGGATGACGGTCCAGTATGAGAAGCGCACGGAGGATATGGAGAAGACGAGCCTCGACGCGCTCTTGGACCTCCGCCGCGAGCGCTCGACGCCGGATCTGCAGGTGGAGGCCGGCGGTTCGGTAGCGAGAGCCGGCGAGCGCGGGGGCCTGGGCCAGACGGAATTGATCGGCATCGGCGCCGCCGTGGTTATCCTGATGATCGCCTTCGGCTCCGTTGTGGCGATGGGTCTTCCGATTCTCGTCGCGCTGCTGGCGCTGGTGGCCGGCTTCCTCCTGGTCGGCATCGGCGCGTCCTATCTCAACATTCCGTCCATGACGACTCAGTTCGCGGCGATGATCGGCATCGGCGTCGGCATCGACTACGCGCTGCTGATCATCACGCGCTTCCGGGAGGGGCTCGCGCGGGGCCTTGGCACGGAAGATGCGATCGTGCGGGCGGAGGCGACGGCCGGACGTTCGGTCGTGTTTGCCGGGTTCACAGTCGTCATCGCGCTGCTCGGGCTCTGGGCGGCGGGGATTCCGTTCGTGGCCTACATGGGTTCGGCGGGGGCCGTCGTGGTCGCCCTCTCCGTGATCGTTGCTATCTTCGTCCTGCCCGCGGTCCTCGGTCTCGTCGGGACGCGCATCGACAAGTGGCGGATCCCGTTTCTGGCCGCATCGGCGCATGAGAGCGAGACGGGCTTCGCCTATCGGCTCAGCCGCGCGATCCAGCGAACGCCCTTGGCGTTCTTCGTGCTCTCGCTGGGGATACTGCTACTCCTCGCGGCGCCCGTGCTGGCGATGAGGCTCGGCTCCTCGGATTCGGGCAGCCGGCCGACGTCGAGTACGACGAGGCGGGCGTACGACCTGTTGTCGGAGGGTTTCGGTCCTGGATTCAACGGTCCTGTGCTGATCGGGTTCGGGTTGGACGAGCCGGGAGCGGCGGCGGCGGTGGAAGATCTGCTGCCCGTGATCGGCATGGAAGACGGTGTCGCCTCGGTCTCAGGACCGTCGTTCAACGAATCGGGCTCGGCGGCCACGATCCTCGTCGTACCCGAGACGGCGCCGCAGGCTGAGGAGACGAACGACCTCGTTCATCGTCTGCGCAAGATCGTGCCTGCGGCCGTGGATGGAATGGGGATCGAGGTGGCCGTCGGCGGTACCACCGCGGTCTTCATCGACGTCGGCGACAAGATACGCACTCGCATGCCCTTGTTCTTCGCTGCCGTCATCGGGCTCAGTTTCATCCTGTTGATGGCCGTGTTCCGCTCCGTGCTGATCCCGATCAAGGCGGCGATCATGAACGTGCTGTCGGTCGGGGCCGCGTATGGCGTCCTGGTGGCCGTGTTCCAGTGGGGCTGGTTCGCTGGCATCTTGGGCGTAGATGGGACGGGCCCGATCGAGTCGTTCCTGCCGATGATGATGTTCGCCGTGCTCTTCGGCCTCTCGATGGACTACGAGGTGTTCCTGGTGAGCCGGATCCAGGAGGAGTACCTGGAGAGCGGCGACAACGCGGAGTCGGTGGCGCGCGGGCTCTCCGCGACGACGCGGGTGATCTCAGCGGCGGCCGCGATCATGATCGCGGTGTTCCTCAGCTTCGCGTTCAGCGATCAGCGCGTGATCAAGGAGTTTGGCATGGGCCTCGCCGTGGCGATCTTCCTCGACGCGACGCTCGTGCGGCTGATTCTGGTACCTTCGATCATGCAGTTGCAGGGAGACGCGAACTGGTGGTTCCCGGGGTGGCTGGACAGGCTCCTGCCGCATATCGGGCTGCACGAGCCTGCGCCTGCGGCCCCGGCTACTGACGATGGCGCTACCCAGCCCGTACCGGCGCGCGTCTAAGAGCGAGCCCCAGTAACCAACCGCGTCCGCGGCGACTTACGCCGTGGGCGTGGCGTTTGGCACGGCGTCCGGCGTGGCGGCCGCGCGGAGCGAGCGGAAGCCGAGCAGTGCGAGCACGTCGTTCGATCCGTCTTCAATGAGCGACGCTCGGGCGTCCCGGAAGAGCATCTCGGCTGGCGTTCCTTTCGCCAGGCCTATGCCGCCGAAGAGCTGCACAGCGTCGTCCGCGATGTCGAAGGCCGTCTGCGTGCAGAAGACCTTAGCCGCGATCGAGTAGTGCAGCGTTGGCTGGCCGCTGGTGAGCCTGCGGTTGGCCAGCTTGGAGAGCGAGCGGGCGGCCTCCAACTTCGAAAACATATCGAACAGCCGGCGTTGAACGAGCTGGTGCTCAGCGATAGGTACGCCTCCCTGGACGCGCTGCTGCGCGTAAAAGAGCGCCTCCTCGAACGCGGCGCGGGCCACGCCGCAGAACGTCGTACTCATGCCCGCGTTGGCGCCTGCGAGGATGTTGTCGGTGCCGCCGCTCATGACGCCGGGCTCAGCGAGCATGTAGTGGCGGGGGATGCGAACGTTGTCGAAGAAGATCTCGCCCTGGTTGAGCGCGCGTTGCCCCAGTTTATTGAGCGGCTTCCCCCTGGTGATGCCGGGAAGGTTGAGCGGGACGATGGCCACGCCGGTACCGGCCATGCCCGCGGAGGGGTCGACTGAGAGGAACGCCAGCGCATGTGTCGCGATGGTGCCGTTGGAAACCCAGGCAGATTTCTGGCCGTTGATGACCCAGTCGTCCCCGTCGCGGCGGGCGCCGCAGTCGAAGTGGATGTCGGGGCGGGTGTTGTCGCCGCTAAACAGGATCAGATCGGACCCGTGGTCGGGCTCGGTCGCGCACCAGCAGCCCACGTACTTGCCCTCGGTGTCTTCGACATAGGGCATGACGACGTCGCGCATCAGATCGGGGTGGCCCGTCATCGCGGCGAACCTGAACGGCATTGAGGTGACGCCCAGGCTGATCGAGAGGCCGGCGTTGCCCCAGCCGAACTCTTCGCCGACAACCCAGGAGTCGCCGGGGCTCATCGCGGCGCCGCCCAGATCAGCAGGGAACCCGCGCAGGTGGTAGCCGGCCGCGTAGGCCTGGCGGAACACGTCCCACAGCCGGGATTCGGTCGCGATTACTTCGTCCGGGGGCCGGTCGTCTAGCTCGCTCGCGGCCGGACGCATGACTTCAGCGGCGAAGCGGTGGGCTTCCTTTCGCAGTTGTATTTGATCAGGAGTTAATCCCTCATCGATGTCGATGGCAGGCATGATGCACCTCCAAGTGCTCAACTTAGCAAGCGCCTAGAAAAGCAGATAGAGCCATCTGGCCCGTAGGGAAGGGCAGCATGACCGTCTAGCGGACTCGAATCTAGGAGCGCTTCAAGATGTGAACGAGACAGACGCCGCCGACGCCGACCATGTGAACCAGCCCGACGCGCGCGTCGGCGACCTGGCGCGGCCCGGAGAGGCCGCGTAGCTGCTGGACAGTCTCCCATACCTGAGCGAGACCTGTTGGTCCTAGTGGGTGGCCTCGCGCAAGGAGCCCGCCATCGGTGCTGAACGGGATGCGGCCACCGATGGCGGTGTCGCCGTTTTCGACCATGCGCTCTCCTTCGCCCACTTCACAGAAGCCCAGTTGCTC
>JADFRJ010000140.1 GCA_022561355.1 Chloroflexota bacterium
ACGGGGTCGGAGCCCATGTCGACGTAAGTCTGGAGGAGTGCGTAGCCGCCGTCCGGGATACCTACAATCTCGACGGCCAGAGTGAAGGACGCGCCTTGCGGAATGGTGCACGTGTCGCCGTCGCAGGCGCCGCCTTCCTTAACGACGAGGCGCATCTCCGCGCCACCTCCCGCGGCAGAAGCGTCGCTAGAAGCGGACCAAGGCAAACTATAGGCCATCGCGCCAGCTAGGATCAGCCCGGCAGCTACAACCAGTAGGAATCGCTTAACCGTTAGCATGCTCGTCTCCGTCCAGATCCTGGACGCGCGCCCTTCGCCACTGTTCGGCTAGAGCATACCAGAATTCGAACGCGACGAACGCCGGAATGGCGGTGCTGCGTGCCAGGTAACTAAAGGCCAATCAGATCAGGCGGGCCCAGCGAGCCGCACGCCCAACTCGGCGAGCTGAGCCGCGAGCACGTCTCCGTGGTGAATGCGGAAGTGGATCGCCATCATGCCGACTTCTCGTGCGGCGGTGACGTTCCGTTCGGCGTCGTCGATGAAGACGCACTCCTCGACAGGCAGTTCTAAGCGTTTCGCGGCTAGCTCGTAGATCTCGTGCTTCGGCTTTGCGACGCCGACGACGGCCGAGGAGATGATGTCATCGAAGAGGTGGTGGATGTCCATCCCATCCTTAATGCGTTCCTCCAGATTGAGGTCGGCGTTGCTGAGGATCGACACTTTGTACTGGGGCTTCAGCCCCTTGATGAGTTCGATGTTCTCTTCAATCAGGCCCCAGGAGTCACGCCATTGCTGGTGGAGGGGTGGGAGCTTCTTGCCGGCGTTCGCTTCAAGCTGCTTGTGAGCGTTGACGGCCCACTGGACGATGTCGCCCCGACCTTCCTCAACGTCGCGCCAGTCTTCATTACGGTAGAGGCTTTCCAGTAGCGCGTTGCGCTCGAGGCCGTGCTCGTCCTCCAATTCGCGCGCGACTTCCCAGCGCATGTTGTTGATGACGCCGCCGAAATCGAAGATGATCGCACTGATGGACAATGGTTACTCCTCCTTGTGGTGATGGATGCCCTATAGTACCTGTCGCGGCGGCGGCTGGCAACGGCGCGGCGCGTGACTCGCAGGGCCGGCGTAGGGGCGCACCTGCGTGTGCGCCCTCATCATCCGTAGCCAGAAGAATGCGGAGCATTCTTCAAAGCTACCGCCACCATGTAGGGGCGCATGGCCATGCGCCCGCCCCGCAGGTGCCCAGCCTGGGAGAGTCGAAGGATGCCAAGTTCCTACCGCCACCATGTAGGGGCGCATGGCCATGCGCCCGCCCCGCAGGGCTACCGCCGCCTGATGACAAAATGCTCCTCAGCCAGAAGAAGCGCAGCTTCTTGAAGGTCGGCTACGGCGACCCGGCCGGCCCGGCCCGGGCCTTCGCTTGAAGAAGCAAAGCTTCTTCCAAGGCAACCGTCTGACCCGAGGTCAGCGGTTGCCCGCCCACTCGCCACAGCCGTCCCGGCTTCGCCTTTTTGGTGCGAGGACGAAGCGCTCATAGCCAGGAGAATGCTTTGCATTCTCCGAAGCTACCGCCGCAGGCGGTAGCCACTGGCCCGTCCCGGCATTGTGATCTCGCGGTGCAGCTTCTACAATTGTCAAGCGGAAGGAACTGCAATCGTGGGAGCGGGTCACCTAACGGTGACCTTGAAGAATGCATTGGGTTCTTCTCCAGCTGGCGCGGCCTCCTTGGGGAGAGAGCGTGAATGGCAGGCGCTGGCCACCGGGCGCGGCAGTTCGATGCTATGCGGCCCGCTAACCCGCCAGTTCATCTCGCCGTTCGTGAACGAAGTCCAGGCGTTCTTGGATGTTCCGGGTCGTCCTAGTAGTGTGGAACCGTTCGAGGCTCTTCCGGGAAAGATCATCTTTCGGCGTCATCACGTTCTTCAGGCTCGGATTCGTTGGGGTTTTGTTCTCCGTTTCCCGACGCTTCGTCTTCCGAGGCTGAGCTGATTGCTCGCACCGTTCGCAGGAGGTCTGCCCGGCGTGCTGCCGATCCCTCTAAGCGCCGCCCTGGTTCAGGAGGAGTGTCTTGGTCGCCTGAGACGGTCGGTTCGCTGTCTTCTGGTTCTGCACCAGACAGACTAGGGGCTCCCTCGTCGGACTGAACTTGCTGGACGTCATCGATCGAAGCGGTGTCCGCTGGCTCGTCGGGCTGAACTGGTGATACCTCGCTCGATTCGGTAGACGCAGAGTCCGTGGGGTCTTCGGCATCGCTGCCATCCAGAACCTCCGCCGGGTCGCTCATCGCCGACACTGCGCGGTGTTCGGTATGTACGCTCGGTGGGGCACCTTCGGCACCGATCGGCTCAATGCCGCGTTCGGCCAGTGTCGCAACGAGATCCTCGAGTACTTCGCTACGCCGACGGTAGAAAGCTGCCCCGAAGCAACGCCAAAATACCCATCCGGCGCGCTCCAGCACACGTTGCCGCTGCATGTCATCCGCCCATTTTTCTGGGCCGTGGTATCTGTCACCGTCACATTCGACAGCCAGCCGACGATCGTTGTGTCCCTCTACGACCATGTCAATCCGGTAACGCCCCACATGCACCTGGGGCGTTACCCAATAGCCACGCTTGGTGAGTTCATCGTACATCTCACGCTCGAAGTCTGACTCGCAGAGGCTTCTCAGGTCGTCAACGCGGGCCTGGTCTAGTTCGAACGGTGTCTTAAAGTGTGCGATTAGGCCACGGCGCAATTGATCCTTTTCCGATAGCTCATTCGATTCCACTGAGCGGACCAGGTACATCCGATCCTTGGCGCGCGAGGCGGCCACGTTGAAACGCTGGTCGTACATTCTTCCGGATAGCGCGTGAATGCTCTCCTCATTCGGCGCTGAAACCATAGAGAGGAAGATGATATCGCGCTCGTTCCCTTGGAAAGTACGCGCATCTCCGCAGAGAATGTGATGGCGCTGCATGATTTCGGGCCCCAGTTCGTCTGTCAGCTGGTTCCAGATCGCCAGAGCTTGCTTGTAGCCGAGGAGCGATACGACACCGATCGTTCGTTCGCTCATACCTGGATCCTCGACGATTGCCTTGATTTCATCGACGATAAACCGAGCCTCGGGACGATTCTCATCCCCCTTGCGATACCCGTCGTCAATCAGGATATCGACCAAGGGTGGGTCTAGGCGTTCGGATGCGGTGGGCAAGCGCAGGGGACGCAATTCGTGGTTGTAGAACTCGCGCTTGGAGTACTCGATGATGGGCGGAGCGCAGCGGAAGTGCTCCTTCAGCATGACTGTACTCCCTGCGAACACCACTTTGAACAGATCGTAGATAGAGTTTGCTGGCGCCATTTGATCGCGAAAGATCGGGACCTGATCGCCGAGAAAACGGTCCATAAGATCCTGTTCCTTCTCCACTTTGATGCCAACGGCTTCGGGGGAGACTTGCTTGTCGTCGCCGACGATGAGTACCTTTTTCGCACGCAGCAGTGCTGGCAGAGCGCTGAAGTCCGACTGCGAAGCCTCGTCGATCACGACGAGATCAAAGCAGCCCAACTCTGCGGGGAGCGATTCCGATACACGGTAGTGAGGCATGATCCAGCATGGAACGGCGGGGTTCGCGTCGGCTGCGGCCATGCGGGCGGCTTGCCGGTTTCGAACCGCTCGTTTGCCGCGGCCCGTTTTTCCTATGTGCGAAATTGCGTTCAAGTATGCCTGCAGAGCCGCCAGGACATTTGTTGAGGCGTTCTCAGCGAGCTTGAGCCACGTTCGCTTGACCACTGCATCCTGGTAAGCCATAGACAAGTCGGCCTCTGTCTGACGGCGCTCTTGGCCCAGCTTCCTAAGCTCCTGATGCGCATCAATGGATTCCAAATGGGTCGCGAGACGTCTGAGGCGCCAGGATTGCTGCCAGCTGTTAGGTAGCAGGGAATCCGTGGTCCCATCAAGTGGTTGCCGTAGCAGATGGGCATACTTGGGTGCCCCAGATGCGGCCACTTCGTCAGTGACTTCGCGTACCGTGGCAAGGTGTCCCTCTAACCCCAGCACGCGGGAGAGTTCCGACATGAGTGCGGACCAGGCGGCCTGCATCTCCACGTCTGACACGTCCGGGTTGCCCAACACTTCATTCAGGAAGTCCTGGATCTTCCCAACGACTCGCCCGGATCTGCCGTCTAGCAACGTCTGGAAGCCTTCTCTGCTAGACCATACGTTGGCCAGGCGGTCCCTTGTGATGTGATGCTGAAGTGCACTCTCTAGCTCCGACAGACGTTGGGTGCTGTCTGCGACCTCGCTCGCATGAGACCAGTTTGGGAACACGGCTGAGACCGCGGGCTGAAGCCCATGCTCCACCTCAGTTACAGCCTTCACCTTCAGGTAGATTTCGAATCCCTCGGCGGCAGTCAGTCCGCCCTCCGGTTCTTCAGGTACGGAGTCCAACGGGAGCTCGGACGCGAGCGTGTTCCAGCGAATGGCGAGCTCTCGGAGGGTTCTGCGCGACGCAAGATACTCGCCAACATGAGCCCAACTCTCGGGCTCGTCAGGCGGATTACCCAGAACGCGGATGCTTTCGAGCTGGCTCTTCTGTGCCGACTTGCCAAACAGCCCT
This sequence comes from Chloroflexota bacterium, assembly GCA_022561355.1. Taxonomy (GTDB): domain Bacteria; phylum Chloroflexota; class Dehalococcoidia; order DSTF01; family RBG-16-68-14; genus SZUA-185. The sequence continues at coordinate 4,589 of JADFRJ010000140.1, forward strand.
ATAAGTCCGAACGGGCTCTTGCCTTCGGCCAGATGGCCAACGGCAGAGCATAGCTCGTCATCGAGTTCGACTCCTTCTGGCGCTGCCACGGGACGCTCTAAGAACACCGTCCGTGCCTCAATGGCCCGTCTGAGTTCGGCCCCGACCGCTTCCAACATCGACAGCAGCAGTTCGGCGCCAGTACCACGCAGTCGCTTGTGCATGGGGACGGCCCACGTGCAATCCGCCTGCGCTACCTCTTCGCGGAGACGCCGCAGTGTCTCGATTTGAGCAAGAAGCTGCCTGGCCAGGCTGAGCGTCTCCTGGCTCGAGTCGGCGAGCGCGGGCACTTCGCCGCCTTCCACTTGCCGCTGCAGAATCTGAAACTGCGACAGATCCTGATGTACTTCGAGCAGTAGCTTCGAATCAGGGAACTCGGCTAGCTGCGGCAATTTCGCATCGAGATAGTCGATGTCAGGCCCGAGGATGCGACGTGCGTCGCGCAGTCGTGCAACGTCCTGATCTGAGAAGCGCGGCGCAAAGTCAGGTGTGGCCTCAAGGTCGTCCGGGATCCATTCGAATTGACCGGTGTTCTCGACGACCTCGCGAGCCGCGTCCTGCGGATCGATCTCTTCGGTCTCTAACGCGATCTTGGTTAGGTTACGTTTGGCCCAGTCAGCGATCCTGCGATCCGTGCGGGCTAGCTTGCCGTGAAGAGCATCTATAGACTCTTGAATATGCGCGATTTCCCGCTCGGTGCTAGGTCGGTCGATGGACGGAACCTCAGAGGCAATCTTTCTGATGGCATGCTCAAACTGCTTCATCCCGTCCCGCTCACTGGTCAAGAGAGAGATTACGAGGGGCTGTAGTTCTTCAGGCAGCATTGCCTGAAGAACGGCAAGCGCAGGATCTTTCATCGAGGTCACCAATACCCGCTTGCCTTCGGCCATGTAGTGGCAGATAACATTGGCGATCGTGTGTGTCTTGCCAGTGCCAGGAGGACCTTGGACGACTACTCCGTCGGACACCTCCAACAGCTCGACGATGCTCTGTTGTTCCGCGTTGAACGGCTTAGGAAAGTAGAGATCCCGGGCCACGTCGCTCCCTGCTGCATCTGAGTGATATGAAGTTGACACGCCCCTAAATCTGGGTCGCTCTGAGATGGTGTTAGAGTCATCGGGGTCGGTGACAATAGCAGCTACGGGCGGCGGATACTCGTCTGCTTCTTCTGCCTGCTTCTTGAACTTTTCCAAGTCCTGGATCAGGATATTTGTAGTACGAGGGCGCGCGAACAGCACCCATGTGTCGGTGATCTTCAGGTGGTCGTCTGACGTCGGCAGATTTCTGTCCTCTGGCGGAACCTCATTCGGCCAGTACACGCCGTTCGCGTCGAGGTTAGCGACGGCCCTTCGGAGAAGATGTTCAAAGGTGCTTCTTTCGAAGGGTGAGAAGGATGTTGCATCGGCCCTCCCGAAGAACTGCTTCGCAGCATCCTCCAAGTCAGCTACGCCAGGGTTTTCGACCGACGCATACCAGTCAATCTCGATGCTCGGGTCTACATCCCGCTGCCTGATCTCAATCTCCGCCGTTTCAGGATCAAGTGACATCTCGACAAGCTGTCCGATGACTGGGTATTGAACAAGCCGGCCATCGTATTTCCAGATTCCCACGCCTATGCCCCATACAAGCTCGATCTGCGTTTCGACGATCCCACCTTCGAGCTGCTGCTTCAGGGTGAAGAGCTTGGAGTAGATCCGGATCGTTTGGCGTCGAAGTCTTTCCTCCTTTGCCCAAGGCTCCCATGCTGTGGCC
>JADFRJ010000141.1 GCA_022561355.1 Chloroflexota bacterium
ACATCGAACGCTTCAACCCCGGCGTAGTCGAGCTGAAGAAACGCATCGAGCAAGGCGAAGCGGGTCGGCTGATCCAGCTCCAGGCGCGCCGGGTAGGGCCCTTCTTCCCCCGAGAACGCGACGTGGGCGTGGTGCAAGACCTCGCGACGCACGACATCGACGTGCTTCGCCATCTCGTCGCGTGCGAGATCGACCGCGTCCGCGCGGAGACGCGCTCCGGCATCAGGTCGCCCTACGAAGACGCGCTGTCGGCGGTCCTGCGTTTTGAGGATGGCACCATCGGGACGCTGGACGTGAACTGGCTGTCGCCAATTAAGGACCGCGAACTCCGCGTCCTCGGTGAGCGCGGATTGTTCAAGCTCGACTACCTGACCCAGCAGCTCACGTTCTATCTGACCTCCGCAGAGGCGGGCACCCCACCAGCGCCGAGTAACGGGCTAACGATCGAGGTCGACAGGCAGGAGCCGCTGCGGGCGGAGCTTGGCTCGTTCCTGCGGGTCGCGCGCGGCGAGGAGGCGCCTCGCGTTGGCGCCGGCGACGCGATCGCGGCGATGCGTGTGGTGGAGGCGCTCATGGAATCTGCGCAACGTGGAGAGGCGCTCGCGCTGTCGGTGGGTGACGGCGCATGAGCGTAGCCGTAGCCGTCGTCGGCCTCGGCAAGATCGGTCTGACGCTCGCCGCGCAGTATGCCAGCCGTGGGCTGTCTGTCATCGGTTGCGATATCAACGCCGCGCTCGTGGAGAGCGTGAACGGCGGCCACTGTCCGGTCGATGGCGAGGAGGAGTTGGAGGAGCGGCTCGCTAACGCGCTGAGAGACGAGCGCCTCACAGCTACGGTCGACACCGCTGCCGCCGTCGCAACCAGCGATGTCGTCGTCGTCATCGTGCCCGTAGGGCTGACCGGCGAGCAAACGCCCGACTTCACGCACCTCGATGCAGCTATCGCGGACATCGCCGGAGGGCTGCGGCCGGGCACGCTCGTCGTCGTCGAAACGACCGTGCCCGTAGGGACCACTCGAAACCGTGTTGGAGAAGCGCTCATGAACGAGGATCAGCCGCCACTGCTGGCGGCAAGCCCCGAGCGCGTTTCATCAGGGCATATCTTTCGCGACCTGCGCAGCTACCCCAAAGTGATCGGCGCGATAGACGAAGCAAGCTGGACAAAAGCCGAAGCCTTCTACAGCGCGGCGCTGGAGGCGCCTTCTCTCCTGCGGGTGCGCGACCCGGAGACCGCGGAGTTCTCGAAGCTGGCCGAGGGCATCTATCGCGACGTCAACATCGCCCTCGCGGACGAACTCGCGCGCTATGCCGACGCGGCCGGCATCGATGTCATCGAGGCGATCGATGCCGCGAACTCACAGCCCTACTCGCACCTGCACCAACCCGGTGTGGGCGTGGGCGGCCACTGCCTGCCGGTCTACCCATACTTCCTGCCGAAGGACTCCGGCGCGAAACTGCCGCTCGCCGCTCGCGAGATCAACGACGGCATGGCGGCGTACGGGGTCTCCAAACTGGAGCAGGCGCTCGGCTCTCTGAAGGGCGCTACTGTGTTGGTACTAGGGCTGGCCTACCGCCCGAATGTCAAGGAAGCGTCGCATTCGAGCGCGTTGCTGATCACCGAAGCGCTGCGAGCGCGGGGCGCGACGGCGCTCATCCACGACCCGCTGTACTCGGACGCTGAACTCGCCGCGCTCGGGTTGAAGCCAGTCGCCGGCCTGCCGCCCGAACACACAGACGCCGTCATCGTGCAGGCGTGGCACGATGCGTACGACGACTTGGACTTCGCCACGTTCTCGGGCTGCAAGGTCGTGCTGGACGGGCGGAACGCGCTGGACCGCGCGCGCGTCGAGGCTGCCGGCATGCGCTATCTCGGGATCGGCCGTTAGCTGCGAGAACGCGGCACGTGCGATGCGCCGCTGCTGATCGGCTCGTCGATATAGAGGTCTCCGTTGCGGATCTTCAGGTTGAAGCCGCAACCCGGATTCGTACAGGCCCACGCCTTGTAGTGGATGGGCGCGCCTTGGCTCCCAAAGTCGGAAAGAGGCACAAGATCGCCCGTCTTGCACTTCTGACACCTTGGAAACGCATGCGGTATGCCGTTTGTCTCCACAAGCCACCTCCCAGCTACATTCACCCCCGACGTCAGGCAACCGCCAGCCTAGACGGTGGATAGGCACGGGCACGAGTATAGCATAGCCGCCAAGAAAACCAACCAGTATAGATACCGGATCAGCATCGTTAACCCGCTTTTAACACTAGGCGACGGGGTCGCCGTAGCTTCGCTACGAGTTTGGGAACCTGGTTGGCAGAACCGCGATTTTGAAGTGCGTCAGTGAATCTGCTGAGAGAATAGGCCTGGAACTAGGTATCATCTGTCGTATGGCGAAGAGGAGCACCGCTAGCGATCCGCAAGGTTCTTTTCGCACGTACCTTCGTTACCTAGAAGCGTTCAGCATTATTTGGGCAACACAGTACTCGGCAGGAGTGGAATCTACCACTTTGTTGCACATCCTCGCCGGAATACGAAACCACTTGGTTAGGACGGGTCTGTACCAAAAAGCCGCGACGAGAGCATCTGTGGCCTCATCCGTCGACTTGCCTCTCTTGTCGAGTGCACTGAAGAACGCGTGGGGCACTGAACTACTTCTCTGCATCACGCCAGGACTCTCCAATGACGAGGAGTATAGGAAGCTGGCAAACAATTGGGCCTCGGTTCAGGCCTACTACTCCTGCTATCACATCGCGCAAGCACTGACCTTATCCCAAGGCAACCCGCCTCCGGACACCCACGCAAAACTCCAGCGCGTCTTTACGAGGTTCTGGCAGGCGCCAATGAACCTCGTCCCACTTTCAATGGCCTGGAAGAACGGTCAATGCTACGGGTTACCTCAGGATATTGAGACGCACGAAGTGAAGCCCTGGTTACCCTGGAGCACTGTTACCGCTGACTCCTGCTGGAGTTATGCAGCATTGGTTCTCAAGACTACGCGGGAGGAGGTTCTGACAGAACGGAGGGAGGAGGAGCGTGAGCAACAACGGCGAAAACGTCAGCGGGAACGGAACGAGAAAGAACAAGCCCGCATTGATGATGGGAAAACACCGCTGAAGCACCTCACGATGTCGACGCCCAACCTTTCACAGGAGGAGAAGAACGCCATCGATGAAAGGATGCGATCGACAACTCTGCTGGACGTGCTCTATCGCTTAAGAAAACGCTCGAATTACGAAGATCCAACAATGTTCATTGATGGTCCTGATAACCCTCAGGAGACTGCCAGGGTACACCAGTGTCTTCGCGAAATTGTGGCAGCAACTTGTATGGCGCACGAGGTGTTCATTCGAGAGTATGCTGGCACCGCATGGTTCGACAGAGAGGTGTCGGACTGGATACAGGGCAGTGGGAGCATTTCACAAGCGGGCCTCGCTACCCGTCAAGCACTCCTAGCAGGCCAGCGGCAGTTTGCAGGCTAAGTTCTCAGCATCACCAGGCTCGACTTGAGGGCGGTGGGCTAAACCTCCATCAAAGTGTGTCCCTTACCTGCCACCCCTATGTGAACCAAGTCATCCGTCGTCAGGCTGGCTGAGTTTTTAATCACCAACGTGACATCACGACCTGCGGCCGTGCTCGACATCCGGACTAGGTCAGAGGCCATCCGACCCTCCGCCGAAACGATCACACTGCCTTTTGATGCAATAGTTCTTACGATGTCGTCTGTGCTTCTCATACTGGGGTTTCCTTTCTCTCTGGGTCGCCGCCGCCCATATGACGCCAGCTCCTACTGTGGTGGTCGGAGTTTAGCAGAGAGAGTGACGGTGAGACGTGCCCACCCTCGCCCTTCTAGCCATCACTCCCGCTTCCGCACGTCTGAGAGAAGCTCGCGATAGGCCGCCAGAGCGACCCTTGCCGCTAGGAGCGCTGCTGTGAGACATATGGCTGCGGCTGCAATTAGTCCGCTGAACTCCACGAGGTACATCGTCAGCGAGAAGAGCAGTGAGGAAGGCGCGATGGCGTCCGCGTAATGCACGACCAGCCTCGTGCTCAAGCCTACGAGCACTAGGAGAAGCAACACGACGGCGTCACCAACGTGTCTGACGTGCGGAAGGGCTAATCGCGATACCAATAGACACCTCTCCTAAAGAAGAGAGATGTCGTCTTCTATTGTCGACCGAAAATCTCGGCCTGTCAATAGACCTTGGTGCCCATGGCGGCCTTGGTCAGCGGGGGTAATGTATCATGCAGGATTCACATCGTATGAACCAACATCGAACGCTCTTTCCTTTCGCATACGTCCCTAGACGCGCTTTTTTCTGCAGGAAACCAAGCGTACCTGACGAAGGGTGGGCGGAACCTAAACGGGAGCAACGCCCCTGTCGTTGAGACGCTCTTTCGCTGCATACAGTTTGACCTATTCTTAACACTCCCTAAGCTACGATTTCCCTCACGCGGCATGGCGTGCGGGCGGTTTGTCCCGATCCCCCGAACGTCCGTCCCCTCACCCGCGTTATAGTTAGGGCAGCCGTCGTTGTATCGATGGCTGAGAGAGGTTTTATGGCAAGCACCGTGCTCGTCGTCGATGACGAGAAGAACATCGTCCAGCTCGCCCGGCTCTACCTGAACAAAGAGGGCTATGAGGTAGAGTCGGCGTACGACGGCCTCGAAGCGCTCAAGATGGCGAAGAGCGTCCGGCCGGACCTGATCATCCTGGACCTGATGATGCCGGAGATGGACGGCCTGGAGGTCTGCCGAGAGCTGCGCAAGACCAGCAACGTGCCCATCATCATGCTGACCGCAAAGGGAGACGACATCGACCGCATCGTCGGCTTGGAGATCGGCGCCGACGACTATATGACCAAGCCCTTCAACCCGCGCGAGCTGGTGGCGAGAGTGAAGGCCGTCCTCCGCAGGACCGCCCAGGACGCGCCGGCCCAGGCCGTTCTGGAAGCCGGCGGCCTGCGCTTGGACACGGCCAGCCGCGAGGTCACGTTGGACGGCGCGGAAATCACCCTACGCGCCAAGGAGTTCGACCTGCTTACCGCGTTCATGCGCTACGCCGGCATCGTCCTCGACCGGGAGCGGCTCCTCCAGCTCGTCTGGGGCGCCGACTACTACGGTGACACCCGCACGATCGACGTGCATGTCGCGTGGCTGCGCGAAAAACTCGCCGCTGCCAAGAACGTGAAGATTCAGACCGTCTGGGGCGTCGGCTACAAATTGGTGGTGGACCAGGATGCCGAAGAGTCTTAGCTCCAGGCTCATTCTTGCCTTCGCAGCCGTCATCCTCCTGACGCTGTCGATCTCTGCCGTCGGCACCCTCTTCCTCCTCCGAGACCAGCAGCAAGACGCGGCCGAGGAGCGCGTGGGGCGGCTTGCCGAACCGATCGCCGTCACCGTTGCGCTGCTGGAGCGGGCCGGCGTCGATAGAGCGCAGATCGAGGCCACAATCGATGGCTACGCGGAAAGCTTCGACGTCCGCATCCTCATGGTCGACGGCGAGGGTAACGTCAGCTATGACACGGAGTCGCGGCTGAACGGCGGAATCGTCGACGCCTTCACCACCGATCGCCCCGTGATCGAACGAGGAAACGCAACGTTCCGGATGGCCAGCTTCGATACAGGGGACGAGAACCTCATGTTGTTCGCGTCGCCGAGAGAGAGCGTCGAGCTATCGACGAACCTGTTCGACCAGATCCAGGCGTTTATCTATGAGAGCGCCGCCGCCAACAGCGCGCAGCCGGACGAGCTGCCACCTCTGATCAATGAGGCTTTCGACCAACTCCTCCAGCAGCTAGTCGAGGATCTCGTAAGCGGGCCCGGCGCGCCGCTCACGATTCCCCTCCCCACGACCCGGCCGCTTGTCGCCGTACCTGAAACGGAGATCAGCTCCGCATGGCGGGACATCATCCCCCAGGTGAGCATCGCTGGAGGCTTGGCGCTGGTCGTCGCGACGGCCGCCGCGATCCTCATCGCCCGCTCCGTCACCGGCAGACTGGAGCGCGTCACCCATGCGGCCCAGGCGATGGCGAAGGGCGACTACGAACAGCGGTTGGATCCTGCGGGCGAAGACGAGATCGCCCGGCTGGCGAACGCGTTCAATCAGATGGCCCAGCAGGTGAATCGATCGCATCGAATGATGCGCGATCTCTTAGGCAACGTCTCTCACGAACTCAAGACGCCGCTCACGTCGATTCAGGGCTTCTCGCAGGCGTTGGAGGAAGGCGCCATCTCGTCCGAGGAAGAGTACCGGGAGGCTGGCCGCATCATCAACGAAGAGGCGGAGCGGATGCGCCGCTTGATCGATGACCTGATCGAGCTATCCAGGCTCGAATCCGGCCAGGC
>JADFRJ010000142.1 GCA_022561355.1 Chloroflexota bacterium
GATGGGCAAAGGTGTGCGCTCCTAGCGCGTAATGCGTGCCACCAGACAGATGCGATGAACCGTGAGCCGGATGCCTTCCGCCACGCTATGATCCGCGACTACTCGGTCGATCGGCGAAGCATCGGTCTGCGGGTCGAACGCTTCGACGCCTGGTGCTGTCTGGAGACGATAGACGAGCGCATCGCGCGAAGGGAAGACTTCGGTAGAGAGATGGCTCTCGGCCACCAGCACCTCCAGAGCATGCTCTTCGTACAGTGCGGTCATCTCCTTAAGGCGGTCACGCGTTCGCCATGAATGCATCTGAGTGCGGGCGCCAAACGCCTGATCAAACTCGCGGGCGTTCTGGTCACCGATGGTGATCTCAAGCGCCAGACCGCCGGGCGCAAGGATGCGCAGCCCCTCTCGCATGAAGTCCTCGTCCTCAGTCCAGGGACCACGTCGATTGATGATCGCGCTGGCGACATTGTCGCGGAGCGGAATGTGGCGGGCATCGGCTAGCAGGAACTCAGCGTTCGCGCTGAGCCCGGCCTTCCGCTGCGCTGCCAGCCACAGCCGCCTGGCAGAATAATCCAGGCCAAGTGCCATTCGCACACGAGGGTAGACCTCCGCGAGGAGCCACTCGCCGGTCCCCGTGCCGATATCGACGACGACGTCATCAGGGCTCAGGTATTCTCTGACGAGATCGGTGAAGCGATCCTCGGGGTCGAAATCCTCACGTAGCGCGCGCAGTGCCCGCAATTCCTCCGTCGTGTATTGCCGACTGAGCGCGGCTGCGCGGTCCTCCATGTGATCCGTGGAGTCGTACCACCGAGTCATGATTCGTCGACGAGCGAAACCAGCTCGGTCAGCGACGTAATAGTGTGCTGTGGTGGCTCGATGTCGTCCGGCCAGGCCGCGTCGTGGCGATTGATCCAGACCTGGCCCATGCCGGCATTCCGGGAACCCTCGACATCGGCCCAGGGCGTGTCGCCGACATAGAGCGCCTCTGCTGGCTCGATGCCCATGCGCTCGCAGGTTTGGCGAAAGATTGAGACGTGTGGCTTGTACACCCGCAGCTCCTCCGAGGAGATCACGGTCTCGAACGTCAGGCCGTTCTTCGCGATGCTGCCCAGCAGGAAGTCATCGTCCGCGTTCGAGAGGACGGCCAGCCGGCAGGAACGGCCCAACTTCCGCAACGTGTCGCGAACTTCGGGGTAGACCTCGGCGTCGGTGTGGAGGCCGGTGTAGGCGTCCGCGCCTAGCTCGCCTCCGGCATCGACACCCCAGAACTTAAACAGTTCGCCGAAGCGTTCGCGCCAGGAGTCCCAGAAGGTACGATACTCGAACGGCACGCCGCCAGTCGGCGGCCTAGCACTATGGCTCACGCCAAACCGGAGGTTCGAATCGCCCGACGTGTGCTTGATCCACTGTTGGTACGCTTCGCCCTGCGCCAGCGGATGACCAACTTCGCGCGCGATGCCGTCGAACAGTCGCTGGCGCGGCGGCTCATGGAGCTGTGCCAGCGTTTCGTAGTAGTCGAAGATGATGGCTTGGAGGTTGGCCACAGATGAACACAGATTGGCACAGATGTGTCTAGAACACCATGCGCTTTACGTCGACCCGCTCCGGACCGAAGTTCAGTAGCAGGCCACCTTGATCCCGGTGGCTTTCAGGTAATGCAGCAGTTGAGCTTCGTGAGCGCTGGTTAGAACCTTCGCCGACTTCAGTTCGCAGATCACCGACCTATTCACCAGAAGATCAGCGTAGTACACACCCACGTTTTGCTTCTTGTAGCTCACTTCGATCTCTGCCTGTTGCTGCACCACTTCGAGACCCTGCTTTGAAGTTCGATGCACATTGCGTTTTCGTAGACCTTCTCCAAGAAGCCACCGCCCAGCTCGCCATGCACGGCGAACGCCGCGCCGATGATCTCCTGAGTCAGTTCTTGATGCGGATACCTTTCGGCCGCCTTCTTATCTGTGTTCATCTGCGCTTATCTGTGGCTATTCTCGCCGCCATTTCGCGGTGGTCATTTGTGCCTGTCTGTAAGGTTCTGTGGCGACGCTTAGCCTACGCTTCCAGTTTTAGGAACTCTTTCATCGCGTTGCGCAGCTGCGCCCGATGCTCCGGCAGGCCCAGGTTGAGGGTGTGGTGGTTGATTAGGTTGCCGGACATGGCGCGCCACTCGCCCCAGCAGTCGACGCAGATCGTCGCCTCGATTTTATCGCCGAGTGGGCCGCCCATCGGCGCCTCATCGAGCTGGTCTTTGTCCTGCGCGCAGCGGTCACACTTGATCGTGGCCATGTGAACTCCTTCTTAGGCGGAATGTTCCGCCGTACGATTCGCTGGGTCTTCCGAAAGCCAGCGTGCGGCTTCCTTCGCGTGGTAGGTAATGATGATATCAGCGCCCGCGCGCTTGATCGACGTGAGTATCTCCAGCACGACGCGCGGCCCGTCCAGCCAGCCGTTACGCGCGGCCGCGTGGACCATCGAGTACTCGCCGCTGACGTTGTACGCGGCGAGCGGGATATCGAAGCGTTGGCGCGCCCGGGAGAGCACGTCCAGATACGCGAGCGCCGGTTTCACCATCACGATGTCCGCGCCTTCGGCGATGTCCGTCTCGATCTCCCGCAGCGCCTCGCGGACGTTCGGCGGGTCCATCTGATAGCCGCGGCGGTCGCCGAACTGCGGCGCCGAATCGGCGGCCTCGCGGAACGGCCCGTAGAACGCCGACGCGTACTTCGCGGAGTAGGCCATGATCGGCGTGCCCTCGAACTTCGCCTCGTCGAGCGCCGATCGGATGGCCGCGACGCGGCCGTCCATCATGTCGGACGGCGCGATGACGTCCGCGCCGGCCCGCGCGTGCGAGACCGCGGTGCGCGAGAGCAGGCCGAGCGAGCTGTCGTTGTCGACTTCGCCGTCGACGACCACGCCGCAGTGGCCATGAGACGTGTACTCGCAGAGGCAGACGTCCGTCATCACGACCAGGCCGGGGTCGGCAGCCTTGAGTGTGCGGACCGCCTCCTGGACGATGCCGTCGTCCGCGTATGCCTCGCTGCCCTCTTCGTCCTTGGTGGCGGGCAGACCGAACAGCAACACGGCCGGCACACCGAGCTCGCGCAGCTCCTTCGCCTCGCCGGCCAACCGATCGAGCGAGAGGTGGTACTGGCCGGGCATCGATGGGATCTCTTCGCGCACGTCCTGTCCATGCGTGACGAACAGCGGATAGACGAAGTCGTCCGGCCGGAGCGTCGTTTCGCGCACGAGCCGGCGCAGCCCTTCGCTGCCACGCAGACGGCGGAAGCGCTCGATCGGAAGGTTCGTTGTGATGTCGATAGTCATGCTCAGTCCTGCCGGTGCTGCCGGAGATACGCCTCTAGGTCGCCCATCAGATCGCCCGCGGGCGGCAGGTCAGGCGTTCCAGCGCCGATCACGCCACTATCGATGCGCTGCTCCAATTCGGCCAGGTACATGCGCATCTCGTCGTTTTCGACGAGCGCGTCATCAACCTGCTTGACGAAATCGCGGCTGGCTTCCTCTGCCTTGGCCAAGTCTGGCGCGAACGCGAACAGCTTGTCCAACTCCAGCAGGAGCGCGAGCGCCCCTTGCGGGTTGACCGCATCGCCCAGGTACGGCGGCAGCCCCACCCAGAGGCTCGCGGCGGCTAGGCCGTTGCGACGCCAGGCATCGTGCAGAGCGCCGACGATGCCTGTCGGCCCTTCGTACTTGGTCCGGCTGATGGTGAGACCTTCCAGCCGCTTGGCCAGCTCCTCTTCCGTGCTGAAGCCCGTGACCGGTGGCGGGCGGCGGTGCGTCGTCGCGGCGACGAGCGCGCCCAGCGTGAGCAGGCGTTGCCCATCGAGCCGCTCGTAGAGGCTACGGATCGTGTCCGAAAACGTCCGCCACTTAAGGTGCGGCTCCGTGCCGATGAAGAGCACAACGTCCTCGCCGCCATCGTCATGCTTGTGGTAGTAGAAGCGGTTCCTGGGCCAGCGGAGGTCGCGCTGACCCTCATCGGTGATGCGGATCTGCGGCCGCGTTACTGTGAAGTCGAAGAACTCCTCCGGGTCTATCGACGCGAAGAACTTGGCGTCCCAACTCTTGACGAGGTGGCGCACAGCGATCGTGGCCGCCCTGCCGGCGTCGTTCCAACCACGAAACGCGACGATGAACGTCGGCTTCCGCAGCTCCGGCAGCTCTCCCTCTAGCTGTAGATACTCCATGCGGCTTCCATTATAGACGCGGCCATACAGCGTTAGCCGCCCTCGTTGCCAGCGAATAGCTCCAACGCCCGTACCAAGCCGGCAATCGTATGCTCTTCCGCTACCACGTCAGGCGCTCGTCCGAGCAGCTCTTCCGCGGTTGCCGCCGTGATCGGGCCAATGCAGGCGATCCGGCAGCGCTTGAGCGGCTCGATGTCGTCACCAAGCAGGCCAACGAGGTTCGTCACCGATGACGAACTCGCGAAGGTCGCGACATCGATTTCGCCGCCGCGTAGGCGGCGCAAGCCTTCGGCCAGCTCCGGCGATTCGTCCTCGGACGGTGGTTCGGCTACGTAGACCGTTACTTCGTCGACGTCCGCGCCGCGCTCCTTCAGCTCGTCCGCGAGCACGGCGCGCGCGCCTTCCGCGCACGGCACGAGGACGCGCTGACCGCTCATGTCCGCGTCGAGCGCGTCGAGCAGCCCCTCCGCTGTGTAGCGCTCCGGAGAGACGTCAACGGTGATGCCGTGGCGCTTGAGCGCCTGCGCCGTCGCGGGGCCGATAGCGGCGACCGAGGCGCGAACGCTCCGGGCGTCCAGACACTTCTTCTCCAGAACGTCGAAGAAGATGTCGACCGCGTTCGTGCTGGTGAAGATGAGCCAACTATAGAGACCGTCTTTTAGCGCACTGACCGCGGCGGTCAACTGCGTTTCGTCGTAGCGTTCTTTGATCGCGATGGTCGGCAGTTCGATCGCCTCCGCGCCGGCCTCGCTGAGCGCCCGCGAAAGCTCACTCGCTTGCTGACGCGTGCGCGTGACGAGAACGCGCTGGCCGTAGAGCGGCCGCGACTCGAACCAGTTCAGCGTGTCGCGCAGGCCGACGACGTCGCCTACGACGACGAGCGCCGGAGAGCTGAGGCCAGCATCCGCGACCTGTGCCGCGATCGTGCTCAGCTTGGCGGTGACGGTGCGCTGGCGCGGGAGCGTCCCCCATTCGACGACGGCAACGGCCGTATCCGCGGACCGGCCCGCCGCGATCAGGCGCTCCGCAATCCGATCGAGCTGCCCAACGCCCATCATGAGGACGAGCGTATCGACCGCCGTGGCCAGCTTCTCCCAATCGACATCCTGCTCCCCCTTCGCGGGGTCTTCGTGCCCTGTCACGAACGCGACCGACGCCGCCAAGCCGCGGTGCGTGACTGGAATGCCCGCATAGGCCGCGGCCGCGATGGCGGACGTCACGCCCGGCACCACCTCGAACCGTACGTCCGCCTCGGCGAGCGCTTGCGCCTCTTCGCCGCCGCGTCCGAACACGAACGGGTCGCCGCCCTTCAGCCGGACGACGCTCCCTCCCTGCTTGGCGCGCGCGACGAGCAGCGCGTTAATCTCTTCCTGCTTCATCGTGTGCCGATCGGGCTGTTTGCCCACGTAGATACGCTCCGCATCCTCGGGAGCGAGGTCAAGCAGGCGCTCGTTCACGAGCCGGTCGTAGACCACAACGTCGGCCCGCGCCAGCGCTTCCGAAGCCGCGACCGTAATCAGGCCGGGGTCGCCCGGGCCCGCGCCTACCAAGAACACACGGCCGCTCACGAGGCCTCCGCAGCCACCATGAACTCGGCGGCGCCCTCGTTGAGGAGCCGCTCCGCGAGCATGGTTCCCACACTCCCCGCCTCTTCTATCGTCACCCGCAGTTCGCCACGCAGGAGACGGTGGCCTTCATCGTCGGCAACGAAGCCTCTGAATCTGAGGGAATCGCCTTCGATTTCAGCATAGGCGCCAAACGGCAATTGACAGCCGCCGCCGAGGCGCGCCATGAACGCGCGCTCCGTCTCACAGGCGAGGCGCGTCGCATCGTGGCTAATCGACGCCAGCAGTTCGAGCAGGGCCGCATCGCCGGCTCTCGCCTCGATGACGAGCGCGCCCTGGCCGACGGACGGCAACAGCTCCTCGGCGTCGAACACTTGAGACGCCCGCTCCGCCAGGCCAAGCCGCTCCAGGCCGGCCTGGGCGAGCACGGCCGCGTGGTATTCGCCTTCGTCCACTTTTCGAATACGCGTATCCACGTTGCCGCGAATGTCTAC
>JADFRJ010000143.1 GCA_022561355.1 Chloroflexota bacterium
AACGAGACCGGGCAAATCCCATAGAGTTTTACTACAACTTTCTGCTTCCGTATCCGTTCGTTTTGCGTGAAGGCTTCTACCTTGCCCTGTACGGCGGGATCATCGCGTTTCTCGGCTCGCTGTGCGGCCTCGCGCCGGATCCAGATCCTTCCCTCGACCCACCTCCCAGATTCTCGCAATACAGCAGATAGCCATCCCTGCGCTACCATAGTGCGCGGTGGTCGCGCTGAACGACGGCGAGTAGCTGCGGCGTTCTCGCGGCCCAGGAGTAGGCGCGATGGATGACGAAGACAAGCTGCGAGAGCTGAAGGACGCGCGGGCGGCGTGGGAGGGCAACCGCGACCCCAGCGCTGACCGCGACGATCCTTTTCACACTACGTCCAGCCGCCCTGTCCGCGCCGTCTACGACCCCACGGACGTCGCCGGCGCCGACTACGCGCGCGACGTCGGCCTGCCCGGCGAGTTCCCCTTTACGCGCGGCGTCCACGCCTCCGGCTACCGCGGCCGCCTCTGGACGATGCGCATGTTCGCCGGCTTCGGCAGCGCGGAAGAGACGAACGAACGCTTCAAGTACCTGCTGACGCAGGGCCAGACCGGGCTCTCCATTGCCTTCGACCTGCCAACGCTCATGGGCTGGGACATGGATGACCCCGCCGCCGCCGGCGAGTTCGGCAGGTGCGGCGTCAACGTCACATCGCTCGCCGATATGGAGGTGCTGCTCGAAGGGCTGCCGATCGGCGAGATCACGACGTCGATGACGATCAACTCCCCGGCCGCGCCCATCTGGGCGATGTACATCGTCGCGGCGGAGAAGCAGGGCGTCCCGCGCAAGCAACTCGCCGGCACGCTGCAGAACGACATCCTCAAGGAGTTCATCGCGCAGAAGGAGTACATCTTCCCGCCGGAGCCCTCGATGCGGCTCGTTGTGGACACGATCGAATTCGGCGCGCGGGAGATGCCGCTCTGGAACACCATCAGCATCTCCGGCTACCACATCCGCGAGGCCGGCTCGACCGCCGCCCAAGAGCTGGCCTTCACGCTCGCCGATGGCTTCGAGTACGTGCGGTGGTGTCTGGACCGCGGCCTCGAGATCGACGAGTTCGCCCCGCGCCTCTCGTTCTTCTTCAACTGCCACAACGACTTCTTCGAAGAGGTGGCCAAGTTCCGCGCCGCCCGCCGGATCTGGGCGCGCGCCATGCGCGATCGCTTCGGCGCCAAGAACGAGCGCTCGTGGTGGCTCCGTTTCCACACGCAGACGGCCGGATGCTCGCTCACGGCTCAGCAGCCCGAGCTGAACGCCGTACGCACCACGATCCAGGCGCTTGCCGCGACGCTCGGCGGCACCCAGTCGCTGCACACGAACTCCATGGACGAAGCGCTGGCACTGCCGAGCGAGAAGGCGGCGCTGCTCGCGCTACGTACGCAGCAGGTGATCGCTAGCGAGTCCGGCGTCGCCAACACCGTCGACCCGCTGGGCGGCAGCTACTTCGTCGAAACGCTCACGAACGACATGGAGGCGGAGTGCAACGAGTATCTTGCGCGCGTCGAGGACATCGGCGGCGTGATCCCGGCGATCGAATCCGGCTTCTTCCAGCGCGAGATCGCGGACTCCGCCTACCGCTACCAGCGAGAGATCGACGCCAACGAACGCGTGATCGTCGGCGTGAACGGCTACGTCATGGACGAGCCGCTTGAGATCCCCATCCTTCAGATCGACCCGGCCGGCGAGCGGCGTCACCTGGAGCGGCTGGAGCGCATCCGCCTCGAACGCGATGACGAGGAAGTCGCTCGCTGCCTCCAGGCGCTTGAATCCGCCTGCCGCAGCGATGAAAACGTTATGCCGCCGCTTCTGGACGCCACGCGGGCCTATTGTACGCTGGGCGAACTGTGCAACGTCATGAGGGAGGTCTGGGGCGAGTATCAAGAGCTGGCGGTGCTGTAACACGCTCCTGACCGCCCAAGCGCCGACCGAGTTATCATAGGGAAGCGCTTTGAACGTACAGAACCTGCGTGGCAAACTCCTCCTTTCGGTCTTGCTGGGCGTTGTCGTCTACGCCGGGGTCACCTTCTTCGTCGATTACAACGACGTTGCCAGCAGTCTGGCCGGCTTCAATTGGGCGCTCCTTCCGCTGATCCTCGTCCTGACGACGATGAACTACCTCTTCCGCTTTGTGAAGTGGGAGTACTACCTGCGCCTCATCGGCGTGAAGGGCCTCAAGCGCCGCGATAGCTTCCTAATCTTCTTCTCGGGCCTCGGCATGGTGATCACACCGGGGAAGGTCGGCGAATGGCTCAAGAGCTACCTGCTGCGCGAAGTCCACGGCACGCCGATCACGCGCTCCGCGCCGATCCTGATCGCGGAGCGCCTTACGGACAGCATCGCGCTCCTGATCATCTGCGCGGCCGGCATCTTCGTGTTCGGCAACTTCTGGCTGGCGTTCGTCGTCGTCGCGGTTGGTGTCGTGCTCTTCGTCGCGATCTCGCGCCACCGTCCCACCGCGATGCGCATCCTCCATCTGGGCGACCGCATCCCGGTCGTCAAGCGATTCGTCCCTCAGATCGAGGAGTTCTACGAATCGACCTACGTCCTGATGTCGCCGCGGGCGGTGATCTTGATGGGGGCGCTCAGCACCTTCTCGTGGTTCTTCGAAGTGCTGGGCTTCTACTTCACGTTCGTCGGCCTCGGCCTGGAAGGCGACGGCGACTTGCTGCTGAAGGCCGCCTTCATCCTGCCGATCGCCACGCTCGCCAGCGCGCTCCTGCTGACGCCGGGCGGCCTTGGCGTCGCGGAGGGGGCGCTGGTCACGCTTTCGGTGGCGTTGCTGGACATCAGCCGGAGCGCGGCCGCGGTCGCGACATTCATCATCCGCTTTGGCACGCTCTGGTTTGGCGTCATCATTGGCCTCATCGCGTTCGCGATTCTCAGCAGGCGGATTTCGCTGGACGAAGAGGCTGAGGCGTCCTCGCCAGCTACCGCGGAATCGCCCCCCTAGGTTGGCGGCATGCGCGCCCCCGACTTCTTCGCCATCAGATCGGACCTAGCATCGAGGGCGGCGGCGCTTTCGTTCACTGCCAACTTCACGTTGATGATCCTGAAGATCGTCGTGGGGATCACCACGGGCAGCGTCGCCGTGCTCTCAGACGGCATCGACAGCGCGCAGGACAGCGTCGCTTCGATCTTCGCGTTCATCAGCATCAGGCTCGCCAGCACGCCAGCCGACGAAGATCATCCATACGGCCACGGCAAGGCCGAGGCCATAGCAGCGGCCGCCCAGGCGCTCTTAATCGCGGGCGGCGGCGGCTTCATCGTCTACCAGGCTGTGCAGCGCCTCATCGATCGCGACGTCAACATCGACACCACTCCGGGGCTGATCGCGCTTGGCGTGACGGCGGTCGTCAACCTGGCGGTCGTGTGGTATGTGAGCCGCGCCGCCCGCAACACCGGCTCCGTGGCGCTGAAGGCCGATGCGCGCCACCTCTGGACGAACGTTGTGCAGGCCGCAGGCGTCCTGCTGGCGCTCACCCTCGTCGCCGCGACCGGCCACACGCTCTTCGATCCGATCATGGCGCTGGTGTTGGCGGTATACATTCTCTGGGCCGCCAGCCAGGTGTTCAGTACCGCGCTGGCGGAGATCATGGACATGCGACTGCCGCCGGACGAGGAGCGGCTGGTGACCGCCTGCATCGACGAGCATCGGGAGCATGGCGTCCGCGGCTACCATCACGTTCGCACGCGTAAGGCCGGCCGCCAGCGCTACATCGACTTCCATCTGCTGGTCGACCCTCAGGAGACCATCGAGGAGGCGCATGCCGTCTGCGATGCGTTGGAGGGAGCGATCCAGCAAGCGCTGCCTGGCGCTGTGGTCATCATCCATCTCGAGCCGGACGACGGCCGCTATCGCGGTCCTGAGGACTCCGGGGACCAGGTGGGCCCGCCGCCGGGACCGTGACTAGCGAGCTAAACGCCCGCCGGATCCAGCACCCAAATCTCGGCGCTCCCCGGCGCAGGCAGAGCGTCGACGTCGAACCCAACCGTCGAGCTGCCCAGCTCGCGCGCGTTCTTGCCCTCCAAGAACGCGTCGACGGCTTCCAGTCCGATCGATAGCGACGGCGTGGCGTAGTGCATGGGTATGACCATGCGCGGGCCGATCTGCTCCACGATTGCGGTCGCTCCAGCGGCGTCGATCGTAAACACGCCACCCACTGGGATCAGCAGTACATCGATCGCTCCGAGGTCATCGAGCTGATCGGCGGTCAGCTCAAGCTCCCCAAAGTCGCCCAGGTGGGCGATGCGCAGCCCGCCGGTCTCGATGACGAAGATCGTGTTCAGTCCGCGCTCCGCACCGTTGCTGCGATCGTGAAACGACTCGATCGAGAAGATGCGCGTGTCACCGAACGTCTCGTCGAAGTGCACCCAGTCGCCGTCCGCCAGCCCGCGCAACACGGTGGCGTTTCCCGCCAGAGCCACGTTGTTGTGGTCGGGGTGTTCGTGGCTCACGGTCATCACGTCCGCCGCTAGCTCTTCAGCCGTTGGCACCTGATAGCCGATCTCGCTGTACGGATCGAACACGATGCGTGTGCCGTCCGTCGCCACGAGCGTGAACATCGCCTGCCCCCACCACGTCAGCTCTGCCGTGCCCCGGTCCTCGATGATGGGCGCATCGGGAGCCTGCGGAGAGGCGTCGTCATCGCTGCAAGCGGCCGCCAGCAGGCCAGCGCTGAACAGGAACGCGAGTGCTAGGTAGCGGATGTTCATCTATGGCCCTCCTTACCCGATGATGGGCTTCTCTTCGGTGACGATCAGAACGCTCTTGCTGTGGTCGATGAACTTCAACTCGTCCACGGCGGCGGCCTTCTGTTCATCCGTTCCGATCATGGCACGGAAGGCGTCCAGGTCATCGAACCAAAGCTCGGCGGCCCCGTCATAAGGGGGCGTTTGATCGTCAGTGTATAACTCAGGCAGCGTATGGCATTGCACGTAACGCCGGACGCCGGGGATAGCCGCGGCGATTGGTGCATGGGTCTCTCGCCAGTGCGTCTGGAACTCCTCTACCGACAGCCCTTCCTTGCGTGTGATGAGGTAGATCAGCTTCACCATTCTCCCTTCCTCCTAACTCGCTATTGTCCTTCTCGTTCCGAATGCGCGGCCGCCGCAGGCCGTTCGCCCTCCGCTTTCGCCGGACCAGAACAGGCTGGATCTCTTCGGCTGTCATCCTGTGTGTTAGACCGCGCGGAGTTCCCGCAGCGTGCGCGGCAGCTCTGGCAGCAGGTCGCTGGCCAGCATGCCGGCATCGCCCAACTCCGGCTTGAGGCCCTGCGCCGCCGCCGCGTGTACATACGCGCCGCAGCAGGCCGCCTCGAACGGGGCGAGGCCCTGCGCCATCAGGCCGGCGATTGCGCCCGCGAGCACGTCGCCCGTTCCCGCCGACGCGAGCGCCGCGTTCGCGTACGGGTTCACGCCGGCCCGGCCGTCCGGCGCGGCGATGATGCTGTAGGCGCCCTTGAGCACGACCGTCTGCTTGAACTCCGCCGACGCCTCTTGCGCGGACGCCAGCCTGTTCGACTGTATGTCCGCTATGGGACGTCTCGTCAGTCTGGAATGCTCGCCGGGGTGCGGCGTGAGTACGCATCGCGCGGCGACTCGCTCCCACCAGTGCGGGAGCTTCGCCAGGTTGTTCAGCCCGTCGGCGTCGATCAGCACAGGGGGACCGTCCTCCTCAAGGGACGTGAGTAGTTGCCGCACGAACGCCTCCTGCGAGGCGCCCTGGCCGAGTCCCGGCCCCACCAACAGCGCGTCGTAGCGTGGCAGTGCGCTAGCGGCCTCGGTTGCCGCCGAGGCCGACACGGCTCCGCCGCTATCGCTCAGGGGCAGGAACGTCGCCTCCGTCAGCCCCGCTGCGATCAGTGGCAGAGCGCTCTCCGGGCAGGCGACCGTCACCAGGCCGGCCCCTGAGCGCAGCGCGCCCAGTGCGGCGAGCCGCGCCGCGCCAACGTACTGCCGCGATCCCGCCACGATCAGCAGCCGCCCGAACGTGCCCTTATTCGCGCCGGCGGGGCGTTTCGGGAGCCGGTCGCGCACCCAGCGCGCGTTCAGCAACTCGACGGGCAGCGCCTCGACGGCCTCCGACGGCAGGCCCAGATCGATCAGCTCTATCTGGCCGGCGAACTCCGCGCCGGGCAGCGTATGGAGGCCAAA